>NZ_JACCSO010000365.1 GCF_013812955.1 Nannocystis sp.
GACGCCGGATCCGGCGGCGTCTCGGTCGGTGGGGTCGTGACGGGCGCTGTCACGACCGGCGTCGCTGCCGATGCGACCGGGCCCGGTTTGACAGCGGGCGCGGGTTGCCCCGTGCATGCGGTGAGCAGCGCGACGAGCGAGAGCGACGAGAGCCGGCGTGCGTGGGTCATGAAGTGCTCCAGCACCAGCATGCCCCGCCTCGGCCCCCGCGCGCCACTGCCCGCCGCTGTCCGCCGCTGCGCGCCGCTGCGCTGCGCTGGGGGCCTGGCCCGGCGGACCTGGTCCACAGACGCGGCGATCAGGCCGCTGCGAGCGCCTGATCGAGGTCGGCGATCAGGTCGTCGACGTGCTCGACGCCGGCGCTGACGCGGATGAAGCCGTCGGCGATGCCGAGCATGTCGCGCGTCTCCTTCGGGACCGATGCGTGGGTCATGATCGCCGGATGCTCGATCAGGCTCTCGACGCCGCCGAGGCTCTCCGCGAGGGTGAACACGCGCACGGCCTTGAGGAAGCGGCGAGCGGCCTCGAGGTCGCCGCGCAGGTAGAACGAGAGCATGCCGCCGAAGCCGGTCATCTGCTGGCGGGCGAGCTGGTGCTGCGGGTGCGACTCGAGGCCGGGATAAATGACGCGCTCGACGCGGGGGTGGGCGGCGAGGAACTCGGCGATGCGGGCGGCGTTCTCCTGGTGGCGTTGCATTCGCAGCGCGAGGGTCTTGATGCCGCGCAGGGTCAAGTAGCAGTCCTGCGGGCCCGGGATGGCGCCGACGGCGTTTTGCAGGAAGGCGAGGCGCTCGTACAGGGCCGGGTCGCGGCCGACGACGGCGCCGCCGACGACGTCGGAGTGGCCGCCGATGTACTTGGTGGTGCTGTGCACGACGAGGTCGGCGCCGAGCTCGAGCGGGCGCTGGCACACCGGCGACATGAAGGTGTTGTCGATCGCCAGCAGCACGCCGCGGCGCTTGCAGATCTCGGCGATCGCCCGGATGTCGCCGAGCTTGAGCATCGGGTTGGTCGGGGTCTCGAGCCAGACCAGCTTCGTCTCCGGGCGGATCGCGGCCTCGACGTTGCTGGCGTCGATCATGTCGACGTAGCTGAAGGTCTGGCCGCGGCGGCGCAGCACCTTGTCGAACAGGCGGAAGGTGCCGCCGTACATGTCGTCGCCGGCGACCACGTGGTCGCCCGCGTCGAGCAGGTGCAGCACGGTGGTGGTCGCGGCCAGGCCGGAGGCGAAGGCGAGGCCGAAGTGGCCGTTCTCGAGCGCGGCGATCGCCCGCTCGAGCGCGTAGCGGGTCGGGTTGTGGGTGCGGCTGTATTCGAAGCCGCTGTGCTCGCCCGGGCCCTTCTGGGCGTAGGTCGAGGTCTGGAAGATCGGCGGCATCACGGCGCCGGTGATCGGCTCCGGGTGCTGGCCGCCGTGGATCGCCAGGGTCTCGATGCGGGCGCCGGGCGCGAGGTGGTCGGTGGTCGGGTCGTAGATCGCCATGGTCAGTGGGCTCACTGCTGGGACGCGAGGTAGTCGATCAGGTCGATCTTCGAGAGCAGGCCGAGCAGGCGGTCACCGTCGGTGACGAGCACGACCTTGGCGTCGTTGAAGATGCTCTTGAGCAGCTGGATGCGCGTGTGCGGCGACACCGTCGCGTAGTCGCTGTTGATCAGGTCGCTGAGCGGCTCGCCGAGGCGGCCCTCGTTTTGAACGAGGTAATTCAGCAGGTCGAGCTCGCTGACGATGCCGCAGTGGCGCTGGTGCTCGTCGAGCACCGGCAGCTGGCTGATGTTGTGCTCCTTCAGCAGCTGGATCGCCTCGCGCACCGTGGTGGTCTTGCTGGCGGTCAGCACCCGGCCGGGCTTGCGGCGCAGGATGTGGGCCACGGTCCCGCCGACGTTGTCCTCGTCGAAGAAGCCGTTGCTGCGCATCCACTCGTCGTTGAAGATCTTGCTCAGGTACTTCTGGGCGCCGTCCGGCAGCAGCACCAGCAGGCGCTTGGGCTCCTTGAGGGTGCGCGCGTACTTGACGGCGCCGACGACCGCCGCGCCGCAGGAGCCGCCGGCGAAGATGCCCTCGCGGCGGACCAGGTCGCGGGTCATCACGAAGCACTCGCGGTCGTCGACCTGGACGATGTCGTCGAGGATGTTGAGGTTCATGGTCGAGGGCAGGAAGTCCTCGCCGATGCCCTCGACGTAGTAGCTGAAGGGCTTGGTCAGGCGGCCGGTCTTGACGTACTCGTAGTAGAGCGAGCCGATCGGATCGACGCCGACGATCTTGATCTCGGGCCTCCGCTCCTTGAAGTAGCGGCCGCAGCCCGACAGCGTGCCGCCGGTGCCCATGCCGGAGACGAACACGTCGAAGTCACCCTCGGTCTGCTCCCAGATCTCCGGGGCGGTGCTGACGTAGTGCGCCTCGGGGTTGGCCGGGTTGTGGTACTGGTTGGAGTAGAAGGCCCCGGGGGTCTCCTCGACGAGGCGGCGCGAGACCGAGTAGTAGCTGCGCGGGTCGCTCGGCTCGACGGCGGTCGGGCAGATCACGACCTTGGCCCCGTACGCGCGCAGCGTGTCGACCTTCTCGCGCGCCATCTTGTCGGGCATCACGAAGATGCACTTGTAGCCGCGGGTCGCCGCGACCATCGCCAGACCGGCGCCGGTGTTGCCGCTGGTGGCCTCGACGATGGTGCCGCCGGGCTGCAGCATGCCGCGCTCCTCGGCGTCGCGGATGATGTTGAGGCCGACGCGGTCCTTCATCGAGCCCGCGGGGTTCAGCAACTCCATCTTCACGTAGATCTCGGACTCGAGGCCCTCGGTGACGTGATTCAGGCGGACGATCGGGGTGTTACCGATGGCGGCGACAACATCGGGCTTGGCCCCCTTCATCAGCGGCTTTTGCTGCATAGGGCCGGATGCTAGTGGCTTTGCACGCGCGCGGGAAGGCGATGGGCGCGCAACGAGCGCGATCGCCAGCGACCTTGCTCACGGGCCTCTGCCTCCCCGGGTTTGTGGCTCACCGGGTTTGTGGCGGTGGTGCGGCCCGGTTTCTGCGGCGGCGCGCGCCGAGTTCGAAGAACCATCCGGCGCTGAGGGTCAGGCAGCCCGCCCAGCGCTTGTCGTCGTCGATGTTGAGGTGCAACAGGTGCGACCGCATGCCCCCGCCCCGGATCGCGAAGTTGAGCGCGCCGCGGTCGACGCGCGTGGTCAGCGAGAGCTCGAGCTGCACCAAGTGGTTGTTGTAGAGCACCGGCTGGGCGACCCCGCCGTGCCCGTTGTCGGCGTTGGCGACCGCGGGGAACGGCGCGAGGTACGAGTAGCCGGCGGCGATGCCGAGCAGAGAACCCTGGTAACCAGCGAACAGACCCGGCTGGATCGCCCCGGGCATCGCGTTGCGGCTGTTGGCGACGTTGCCGCCGACCGCGAGGCTCGGCCGGATCATCCCGTGGGTGAAGACCTGGACCTGATAGGCGACGTCGATCATCAGCGGCGCGTATTGGAAGCGCGTGATCTTGTCGTCCCTGCCTTCGGCGGCGCTGGCCTTCACGTAGTCCGCGAGCAGCGACAGGCGCAGACGATGACGGGGCGGTGGTGTGCGCGTGCGCGGGTCGGTGAGCCCCGCCGCCTCGAGCTCGGCCCTGGTGGCGCGGCGGGCCTGGACCTCGGCGGAGGCGAGGCTGACGAGCGCGAGGGCGGCGGCGGAGATCAGGCGCACGGCCGCAGCATCGACGGGGCCCGCGCATCTGTCAATTGCGGACGCGGGCGCGGTCATGCTCTAAGGTCTGCCGAGATAGAGCTCCAGGACGGCGCACAGCAGGTACACGAGGCTGATGTAGCCGTTCAGGTCGAAGAAGGCGCGGTTGATGCGGCTGAGGTCACCCGGTCGCACGATCGCGTGCTCGTAGATCAGCGTGGCGGTGATCAGGGCCAGGCCGAGGCCGTGCCAGGCGCCGAGGCCGGCGTGCAGCTGCACGGCGAGCAGGGCGAGCACGGTCCCGAGGTGCAGCAGGCCGCTCAGGATCAGCGCGCCGCGCACGCCGAAGCGCACCGGGATCGAGTGAAGGCCGCGACCGCGGTCGAACTCGTGGTCTTGCAGGCTGTAGATCACGTCGAAGCCCGCCACCCAGCAGGCGACCGCGAGCATCAACCATAGCGGGGTCGTCAGGTCGTGCAGCGTGCCGGTGACGGCCACCCACGCGCCCCCGGGCGCGAGCGCCAGCGCGACCCCCAGCACCAGATGCGCCGACCAGCTGAAGCGCTTGAACAGGCTGTAGCCGAAGACAATGAGCAGGCACAGCGGTGACAGGTACAAAGGGACAGGTCCCAGGGACCAGGCGGCGAGCACGAACACCAGCGCGGAGCCGAGGGTCAGCGCCCAGGCCGAGCGCAGCGACAGCAACCCGGCGGGCAGCTCGCGGCTGGCGGTGCGCGGGTTGTCGGCGTCGATGCGGCGGTCGACGATGCGGTTGAAGCCCATCGCGGCCGTGCGCGCGCCGGTGAAGGCGAGCAAGATCAGGCCGAGGCGCGCGAGGGTCAGGCCCTCGCCGCCGTGCGCGAGCGCGCTGCGGTGCGCGAGGCCAGCGGCGGCCAGCGCGAAGGGCAGGCCGAACACGGTGTGGCTGAGGCGCACGAGGCTGCCGAGGCGCTGCAGGGTCGTCAGCATCGTGGGCGCGGACACGGCGCGCAGTGTAACCGAAGCCGCGAGCGGGTGGAGGTCGCCGCGACCGCCGGACGCAGCCGTTCAGGGCTGGCTGTGCACGAGGCGCAGGCGCGGGCGCTCCTGCTCCTGCATCAGATCGGAGTAGCGACGCACGGCGCCTTGCAGCGCGCGCAGGGCTCTGGTGAACACTTGCCGCAGGTCATGCGGATCGGCGAGGAACATCTCGGCCGCGGCCTGGGTGTCCTCGCCGAGCACGTAGACCTTGGCGACCTTGACCCCGGCGGTGACCTCGGCCGCCGCGAGCAGCGCACGCTGGCGATCGGCCGCGCCTTCGAGGCTCCAGAAGTTGGGGTAGACCAGGCGGAAGTACTGCGGGTCGTCGTCGTCGCAGATCAGATAGTAAGAACGACCCCGGGACTCGAAGATGACGGCGCCGGATGCATCGAGGCTCGGGTGCAAACCCTCGTGCTCGAGAAACTCCATGTAAGTCCCAGCGGTCGACATCGTCGCACGATAGCCGAGCGTGCTGGGGCGTCGCAATGCGAGGAATTGCTTACAGCGGCGCCAGAGCTGCGATATCCGGGGCCAAGGTCATACGTCGGATCCGGCGGCATCGGGTCCGCTGGCACTGGGTCCACTGTCACTCGCGTCCACTGGCACTGGGTCCACTGTCACTCGCGTCCACTGTCACTGGGGTCCACTGTCACTCGCGTCCACTGTCACTCGCGTCCACTGGGACCGGGTCGGGGCCCGATGTGGCGTTCGGGCGGGCCGGTGATCGGCTGCTCCGGGAGGATGGTGCGCACGTGCAGGTTGATGCCGAGCTCCTGCCGCCAGTGCCTCGGATAACCGAGTGAGACCTCCTCGAAGCGCACGCCGTCGATCCAGTCGGTGCGGCGCGTATGCAGATGGCCGGTGACGACCACACTTGCGCGGTAGCGGCGGTGCCAGTCGTGGGTCGCCCGGCTGCCGCACCACAGGGTGTATCGCGGGATCCGGGGCAGGTGGATCAGATCCTCGCGCAACGGCCAGTGGTTGATCAGGACCGTCGGCAGCCCGGGGTGGTGGGCGAGGGCGAGGTCGAGGCGCGCGCGGGTGCTGGCGAGACGGGCGGCGCACCAGGCCGGGAGGTCGGGGTGCGGCGCGGGCTCGAGGCGAAACTCGTCGGAGGAGACGACGCCGCTGTCGGCGGCCCAGCGCACGGCGTCGGCGAGCGCGACGTCGTCGGGGCGCATGCTGTAGTCGAAGAGCAGGAACAGCGGGGCGATCAGGTGCGGGCCGCCCTCGCCGTCCCACACCGGGTAGGGGTCCTCGGGGGTGAGCACGCCGTGGGCGCGGCACAGCGCGACGAGGCGCTGATACTTGGCCTCGCCGGCGAGCAGCGCCCCGTCCTCGCCCTCGCGCGAGGTCCACAGCTCATGGTTGCCGGGCACCCAGATCAGGCGAGCAAAGCGCGGGCCGAGGGTCTCGAAGACGAAGCGCAGGTGCTCGCCGGTCTCGCCGAGATCGCCGGCGAGGATCAACCAGTCCGAGGGGTGCTCGGCGATCTCGAGCAGCGCGGCCCGGTTGACGCCGAAGCCGACGTGGAGGTCGCTGAGGGCGAGCAGGCGCATGCGAGGATCCCGGCAGTCACAGCGCCTGGATCACCAGGTTGTCGAACTGCACCGGGGCCTCCCAGTTGCCGAACCCGAAGTGCTGCTGGCCCGGACCCGTCAGCGGGTCGGCGTCGTCGTAGGTCAGGATCTCCTGGCCGTCGAGCTCCCAGCGGATCTGGCCGTCCTTGCGGGTGAGCACGATGTGGTAGCGACGGCCCCTCTCGACCTTGGGGCTGGCGACGGTGCGCCGGTCACCGCCGTGCTCGTCGCGGCGCACGAGCGCGTTGAGGCTGTTGTTCCAGCCGCCGAAGATCATCACGTAGCCGGTGGCCTTGTAGCTGGCGGTGCGCGCGAAGGACTTGCCGTCGCCGGCGAACTCGGCCTTGATGTCACCCTCCTCGCCGAGGGCGCGCGCGTCGAACTCGATCCGCAGATCGTCGGGCAGCGGCATCGTCAACCACAGCGGATGGTTGTGCAGGTTCTCGAGCTCGAGCGCGCCGTCGACGATGCGCGCCCCGGGCCCGGTGCTGTGCCAGGCGGGCCCGAGCTCGGGGCCGGAGAAGTCGTCGGTGAACAGCACCTTCGCAGCGCCGGCGCTGCTGTAGGTGCGCGGGACCTCGGTCAACCAGCCCTCGCAGACGGCGATGATCACGATGGCGAGGGTGAGGCGCATCCCGGCGCGAGGGTACGGAAGCGCGGCGGCGGGTGCAAGCCGGTCATGCCGGTCATGCCGGTCATGCCGGTCATGCCGGTCATGCCGGTC
>NZ_JACCSO010000397.1 GCF_013812955.1 Nannocystis sp.
TCGTCGAGCTGCACAGCACGATCGCCTGCGAAGAGGGTCTGAAGTTCGCCATCCGCGAGGGCGGCAAGACCGTCGGCGCCGGCGTCGTCACCAAGATCCTCGACGACAAGGTCGTC
Source organism: Nannocystis sp. (assembly GCF_013812955.1). Taxonomy (GTDB): domain Bacteria; phylum Myxococcota_A; class Polyangia; order Nannocystales; family Nannocystaceae; genus Nannocystis. The sequence goes on from NZ_JACCSO010000397.1 coordinate 117, forward strand.
GCCCCCAAGAAGTAACTTCAACAGCTTGAGGCCGCGAAAGCACTCGAGCGAACGAACGAGACCAACGTGGACAGCCTCAAGATCCGAATCCGGCTCAAAGCCTTCGACCACAAGCTGCTCGACCAGTCGGCAGGCGAGATCGCCGAGACCGCGCGCCGCACCGGTGCGACCGTCGCGGGCCCGATCCCCCTCCCGACCAAGATCAACAAGTACACCGTCTTGCGCGGACCCTTCATCGACAAGAAGTCCCGCGAGCAGTTCGAGGTGCGCACGCACAAGCGGCTCCTCGACATCCTTGAACCGAACAAGCAGACCCTTGACGCCCTGATGAAGCTCGACCTTTCGGCCGGCGTGGACGTCGAGATCAAGACCTGAGATTCAAGCCATGGCCAAGCTCAACGTTACCGACCTGGCAGGGAACTCCCTCGGCGAAATCGAAGTCGCCGATGCTGTGTTCGCCGCACCGGTCAAGGAACACCTGCTGTGGGAGGTCGTCCGCTACCAGCGGGCGGCTCGCCGCGCCGGCACCCACTGCACCCAGACCCGCGCCGAGGTCTGGATCACCGGCAAGAAGATGACCAAGCAGAAGGGGACCGGCGGCGCTCGCCACGGCTCCCGTCGCTCCAACATCTTCCGCGGCGGCGGTGCCGTGCACGGCCCGCGCCCCCGCAACTACGCCTTCAGCGTCAACAAGAAGGTCATGGCGGGCGCGCTGCGCTCGGTCCTCTCCCTTCGCGCCCAGGCGGGTAACCTCATGGTCATCCGCGAGCTCGCCCTGCCGGAGATCAAGACCAAGAGTCTGTTCCAGGCGCTGAACACCCTCCAGGCCCCCAAAGCCCTCGTGGTCGACAGCGGCGACAACAAGAACCTGCGGATCAGCGCGCAGAACCTCCGTACCTCGAGCTTCCTCGATGTCCGCGGCCTGAACGTCTACGACATCATGCGCTTCCCCAAGCTGCTGATCTCGGAGAGCTCGCTGCGCGCGATCGAAGCCCGCCTCAACAAGACCTCGAAGGTCACCGAGGAGACCAAGGCATGATTCCGCAGCAGATCATCGTTCGCCCGGTCGTGACCGAGAAGTCCACCGACCTGCAGGCGCAGCATAACCAGTACTCGTTCGAGGTCGCCAAGAAGGCGAACAAGATCGAGATCCGCAAGGCCGTAGAGATGGTCTTCGGGGTCCGCGTCATCGACGTCCGTACCATGGTGGTCCGTGGCGACATCCGCCGCGTCGGCCGCTTCTTTGGTCGCCGTCCGTTCTGGAAGAAGGCCGTCGTCAGCCTCCACGCGGGCGACTCGATCGACTTCTATGGCGAGCAGGCCGAGCAGGCCGATCAGGCCGAGCAGGGCTGAGGCCCGCGCTTTTACGTTGGAGTAGCATCGTCATGGGCATCAAGATCTACAGGCCGACCTCGCCGGGTCGCCGCGGCATGAGCACCAACGAGCGGACCGCGGTCACGACCGACGTGCCGCACAAGCCGCTCGTGAAGCACCGCCACGGCCACGCCGGGCACAACAATCACGGGCGCATCACCTCGCGCTTTCGCGGCGGCGGCCACAAGCAGCTGTACCGGAAGATCGACTTCAAGCGCGACAACTTCGGCATCCCAGGCAAGGTCGCGACGATCGAGTACGATCCCTATCGCACCAGCTTCATCGCTCTGGTCCACTACGCGGACGGCGACAAGCGCTACATCCTCGCCCCCGAGGGTCTGAGCGTCGGCGATGTCATCGTCAGCGACCAGGCGGCCGACATCAAGCCGGGCAACAGCCTGCCGCTCAAGGTCATCCCGGTCGGTACCGTCGTCCACAACATCGAGATCAAGATCGGTCGCGGCGGCCAGCTGGTCCGCACCGCCGGCGTCGGCGCTCGACTGATGGCCCGCGAGGGTGACTGGACGCAGGTTCGCCTGCCCTCCGGCGAGGTCCGTCGGGTCCACGTCAACTGCCGCGCCACCGTCGGCACCCTCAGCAACGGCGACCACAGCCGCGTGAGCCTCGGCAAGGCCGGGCGCACCCGCTGGCTCGGTCGTCGTCCCCACAACCGCGGTGTCGTCATGAACCCCGTCGACCACCCGATGGGCGGCGGCGAGGGACGTACCTCGGGCGGTCGGCACCCCTGCTCCCCGTGGGGCTTGCTCGCCAAGGGCTACCGCACGCGCCACAACAAGCGGACGCAAGTCTTCATCGTCAGCCGCAGGAAGAAGTAATCATGCCTCGCTCCGTAAAGAAAGGCCCGTTCGTCGATGCGCATCTCCACCACAAGGTCGAGAGCGCCCTCCGAGACGGCAACCGCAAGGTCATCAAGACCTGGTCGCGCCGTTCCACCATCCTGCCGCAGTTCGTCGGCGCGAACGTCATGGTCCACAACGGTCACAAGTGGATCCCGCTCTTCATCACCGAGAACATGGTCGGCCACAAGCTCGGCGAGTTCGCCCCCACCCGCACCTTCCGCGGGCACTCGGGCGACCGCAAGGCGACCAAGAAGTAGCCTCGGAAACTCGGGAACCTAGTCCATGGCCATCGCACGACTCAGCAACACGCGGCTAACCCCTCGCAAGGCGCGGATCATCGCTAACATGATCCGCAACTCGAAGGTGACCGTCGCCATCAATAACCTGCGCTTCTTGCATAAGGCGGGCGCCAAGCAGTTCTTCAAGCTGTTGGTCTCGGCTGTCGCCAACGCGGAAGACAAGGGCGACATCAACGTCGACAACCTGATCATCTCCAAGGTGACGGTCGACCAGGGCCCGACGCTCAAGCGCTGGCGCCCCCGCGCGATGGGCCGCGCCAACCGGATCCTGAAGAAAACCAGCCACATCACGCTCGAAGTGGCGGAGGCACGCAGCTAATGGGCCAAAAAACACATCCGATCGGCTTCCGCATCGGGGTCGTCCGCACCTGGAGCTCGAAGTGGTTCGAGAACTCGCGTTACCGCCAGTGGCTCCACGAGGACATCCTGCTGCGTCGCTTCCTCAAGAAGGAGCTCTACGCCGCCAGCATCGCTGACATCACGATGGAGCGGGCCGCCAACAAGCTGAAGATCAACATCTTCTCGGCGCGTCCCGGCATCATCATCGGCAAGCGCGGCGCCGGCGTCGAGCAGCTCAAGAAGAAGGTCCAGAAGTTCACCGGCTCGGAGGTCTTCCTGAACATCCAGGAGGTCCGCAAGGCCGAGGTGAACGCGCAGCTGGTCGCCGAGAACATCGCCCAGCAGCTCGAGCGCCGTGTCGCCTTCCGCCGCGCGCTCAAGCGTGCGATGCAGACCGCGATGAAGTTCGGCGCCAAGGGCATCCGCGTCGCCGCCTCCGGGCGCCTCGCCGGTGCCGAGATGTCGCGCCGCGAGACCTACAAGGCCGGCGGTGTTCCGCTCCACACCCTGCGTGCGGACATCGACTACGGCTTCTCCGAGGCTCATACGACCTCGGGTGCCATCGGAGTCAAGTGCTGGATCTTCAAGGGCGAGGTCTACGGACAGCGCGCCTCCCAGCAGAACGACCCTCGCTTCCCCCGCCCCCAGAATAAGTAAAAGGCACATCCATGCTTTCCCCATCCAGGGTCAAGTACCGCAAGGTCCAAAAGGGCCACATGCGGGGCCAGGCGAAGGCCGGCACCGAGGTCAGCTTCGGCGATTTCGGCCTGCAGACCGTCGAGTGCGGCTGGCTCACTGCCCGCCAGATCGAGGCCGCCCGTATCGCGATCAACCGCCACGTCAAGCGTGGTGGCAAGCTCTACATCCGCGTGTTCCCGGACAAGCCGGTGTCGCGCAAGCCTGCCGAGACCCGAATGGGTAAGGGCAAGGGCGCCCCGGACTTCTGGGTCGCCGTGGTCCGTCCCGGCCGCGTTCTCTACGAGATCGAGGGCGTCACCGAGGAGCTGGCCCGCGAGGCCTTCCTCCGCGCGCACCACAAGCTCCCGATCAAGACCCGCATGATCAAGAGGGATGGTGGCCTGTGAAGACCTCCGAACTTCGTGAAAAGTCCCCGGAGCAGCTCGTCGAGCTCGAAGGCAAGCTCCGCGACCAGCTCATTCGCCTCAGCGTACTGAAGGCGACCCAGCGCTCCACCAACACCGCCAAGTTCAGCGACATCCGCCGGGACATCGCCCGCATCAAGACGATTGCCCACGAGCGCAAGGCTGGCGTGGACGGAAAGCAGGCATAACGCCATGACTGAGACCCAAGAGCAAACCACTGAGCAGCGTCAGCGCCGGGTCGTCCTCGGGACGGTGGTCTCGGACAAGATGGAGAAAACCATCGTCGTCCAGGTCCAGCGTCGCTTCAAGCACCCCCGCTACCGCAAGTACGTCAGCGAGCGCGTCCGCTACAAGGCGCATGACGAGAAGAACGAGGCGAAGACCGGCGACACGGTCCGCATCGTGTCGTGCCGTCCTCTCTCCCGCGACAAGCGCTGGATGCTCCAGTCCGTCGTCGAGAAAGCGACGCTCGTATGATCCAGGTTCAATCACTGCTCGATGTCGCCGACAACTCCGGCGCCCGCAAGCTGTTCTGCATCAAGGTCCTCGGCGGCTCCAAGCGCCGCTACGCGACGGTCGGCGACATCATCGTCGTCTCGATCCGCGACGCCCTGCCCAACAGCAAGGTGAAGAAGGGCTCCGTGATGAAGGCGGTCATCGTGCGCACCCGCAAGGCCGTGCGGCGCCTCGACGGCAGCGTCATCCGCTTCGACACCAACAGCGCCGTCCTCATCGACGCGCAGAAGCAGCCGATCGGCACCCGCATCTTTGGACCGGTGGCCCGCGAGCTGCGCCAGAAGAACTACCTCAAGATCATCTCCCTCGCTCCGGAGGTGCTGTGATGCAAAGAATTAAGTCAGGTGACGAAGTCGTCGTCATCGCCGGCAAGAACAAGGGCAGCCACGGCAAGGTCCTGAAGGTCAACTTGGATGATGACCGCGTCCTCGTCCAGGGCGTGAACATCGTGACCAAGCACGTCAAGCCCAGCCGCGAAAGCCCCCAGGGTGGTATTCAAAAGCGCGAGGCGCCCATCCATCTCTCCAACGTCATGCTCGCGGACCCAAAGTCCGGCGATCCAACCCGCGTACGCTTCCAGACCCTCGAGAACGGCACCAAGGTCCGTATCGCGGTGAAGTCGGGCGAGCAGATCGACAAGTAAACGGAAATCGTCATGGCCAAGGCAGCACGTGCTGGCGGGGGACCCCCCGTCAAGAAAAAAGAATCCGCCGGCTTCGCGTTCAGGTTCCAAAAGGTCCAGGACGAGCCGGTCAAGCGCGAAGAGTCGTACACTCCTCGCCTCAAGGTGCGGTACGCCGAGAGCGTCCGCCCCGCGATGGCCAAGGAGTTCGGCTACTCCAACGCCTTCCGGGTGCCCGAGGTCGAGAAGATCGTCCTGAACATCGGCCTGGGTGAGGCGATCCGCCAGCCCAAGCTGCTTGAGCAGGCTTTCGAGCTCCTCGGCAACATCACCGGCCAGCGGCCGGTGGTCACCCGCGCGAAGAAGTCCATCGCCACCTTCAAGCTCCGCGAGGGGATGAAGATCGGCTGCATGGTCACGCTTCGTGGCCCGCGGATGTGGGAGTTCTTCGACCGCCTCATCTCGGTCGCCCTCCCGCGTACCCGCGACTTCCGCGGCGTCAGCCGCAAGGCGTTCGACGGACGCGGTAATTTCACCCTCGGCGTCAAAGAAGCGCTGATCTTCCCCGAGGTGGACATCGACAAGCTCGACAAGGTGCCCGGGATGAACATCTGCATTCACACCTCCGCGGGCACGGACGAGGAAGGCCGCGCTCTCCTCGAGAAGCTCGGGATGCCGTTTCGGCGCGCATAAGTGGAGGAAATACACCCATGTCCATGACCGATCCCATTGCCGACATGCTCACTCGGATCCGCAACGCGCTGCATGCCTCGCACCCCGTTGTCGCCATCCCGGGCTCCAAGCAGAAGCAGCGCATCGCCGAGATCCTCAAGGAGGAAGGCTACATTGTAGACTACTCCTTCGAAGACGACGGCCTACAGGGCGTCCTCTCCATCAAGCTCAAGTACTCGGGCGACGAAGCGGCCATCGAAGGCCTGCGCCGTCTCAGCACCCCGGGTCAGCGACGCTACGCCCGTAGCGGCGACATCCCCAAGGTCCATAACGGACTCGGTATCCTCATCGTCAGCACCTCGAAGGGCATGATGACGGACCGCGCCGCGCGCCGGAACGGTGTCGGCGGCGAGCTCATTTGCAGCGTGTGGTGAGCCCAGGAGCCCACGGAGCACTCCCATGAGTCGAATCGGCAAATCTCCAGTCAAGATCCCCAAGGGGGTCACGGTGACGCAAACGGGCCAGACGCTGTCGGTCAAGGGGCCCCAGGGCACCCTGAACTTCGACGTTCCGGCCAACATCGGCGTCAAGATCGAGGGCGACACGCTCACGCTGGCTCGCGCCAGCGAGGACCGTACCTCCCGCTCCCTACACGGCATGGCTCGCGCCATGGCCGCGAACATGATCACCGGGTGCGCCACTGGCTTCACCCGCGTGCTCGAGATCGTCGGCGTCGGTTACCGCGCCGCGGTCAAGGGCGACCTCATCGACCTTACCCTGGGCTTCTCGCATCCGGTGCAGTACAAGCTGCCCGCAGGCGTGAAGGCCGAGGTCGACAAAGAGGGCAAGCTAAGCGTCAAGTCTGCCGACAAGAGCCTGCTCGGAAAGGTCGCCGCGGACATCCGCGGCTTCCGCCCGCCCGAGCCCTACAAGGGCAAAGGCGTCCGCTACCAGGGCGAGCAGATCACTCTCAAGGAAGGCAAGGCTCGCGGCAAGAAGTAGCGAGTCAGGAGCACGACCATGTCCGCGTCCAAAGATCAGATCCGGCTGCGCCGCAAGCTCAGCATCCGCAAGCGCATCACCGGCACCGAGGAGCGTCCGCGCCTCACGGTATTCCGCAGCAGCAAGCACATCTACGCCCAGGTCATCGACGACTCCAAGTCGGTGTCCCTCGTCGCAGCCTCGACACTCACCAAAGAGCTGTCCAAGGCGGGTGACGACAAGACCAAGCGCGAGATGGCCGAGCTGGTGGGCGCCACCATCGCCAAGGCCTGTCTGGCCCGGGGCATCACCAAGGTCGTGTTTGACCGCAATGGTTACATTTATCACGGCCGCGTCCGCGCCCTCGCCGACGGCGCCCGCGCTGCCGGGCTCGATTTCTAGAAGGATCCTCGCTCATGATCGACGTTGAATCTCTCGGTGATCTCGTAGACCGCGTCGTCTACATCAACCGCGTCGCCAAAGTGGTAAAGGGCGGCCGTCGCTTCAGCTTCAGCGCCCTCGTCGTCGTCGGCAACGAGCGCGGCTGGGTCGGCATCGGCTACGGCAAGGCCAAGGAGGTCCCGGAGGCCATCCGTAAGGCCAACGACCTCGCCCGCAAGAACCTGTTCCAGGTCCCGCTGGCCGGCACCACCGTGCCGCACGAGGTCATCGGAGAGCACGGCGCCGGTCAGGTGCTGTTGCGTCCGGCCTCGCCGGGTACCGGCGTCATCGCCGGCGGTGCAGTCCGCGCCGTCGTCGAGTGCGCAGGCATCCACGACATCCTCAGCAAGTGCATCGGCACCAATAACCCGCAGAACGTCATCCACGCGACCGTCAACGCGCTGCAGCGGCTGCGCGCGCCGGAGTCGGTGGCCCGCCGTCGCGGCCTGCCGCTCGCCGACCTGACGGCGTAGTAGGAGCAACCATGGCGCTCAAGCTCAAAGTGACCCTTGTCCGCAGCCCCATCCACCGCGAACAGTCCCAAAAGGACACGGTTCGCGGGCTCGGCCTGCGCCACCTCCACCACGCGCGCGTCCTCGAGGACAGCCCGGCGATCCGCGGCATGATTCGTAAGATTCAGCACCTGATCGCTGTCGAGCCGGCCGACGACGCCCAGTAACCTAGAACGCAGGACTACGATGGGTACAACACTCCAAACCCTCAGCCCGCCCCCGGGCGCCCGCAAGCGGCGCAAGCGCGTCGGCCGCGGCATCGGCTCGCGCCGAGGCAAGACGTCCACCCGTGGTGTGAAGGGCCAGCTTGCCCGTCACAATCAGATGCCGGACCACTTCGAGGGCGGTCAGAATCCGATCCAGCGTCGGATTCCCAAGCGCGGCTTCGTGAACATTCACCGCCTGGAGATCCACGGCGTCAACGTCGGTCGCCTCGAGGGCGCCTTCAAGGCCGGCGAGGAAGTCACCGTCGCCAGCCTGCACGCACGGAACCTGGTTCCGAAGCGCGCCAAGCTGATCAAGCTGCTCGGCGAGGGCGAGCTCGGCACGGCGCTGAACGTGCGCCTGCACGGGGTGAGCGAGACGGCTCGTCAGAAGATCGAAGCGGCGGGCGGCTCGGTGCAGCTGCTCGCCAAGCCCGAGGTTTCGGCCGACTGACCGGCCCCGGCGCCCACGTCGACCGAGATCCCCAGGCTGCTGGCTCGAGCCGCCCTCCGTCTAGCGACAGAGGCGGCCCGCTCGGCGGTCTTCAGGGGTCCCGGTCGATGTTCGTTTGTGGGCTTCAGGCCGTCGTGGGCGGTACCTCGCCCGGCGTCGGCCCACCGCCCGACCTCCCTTGGGGAGCGGGCGCGGCGCTGGCGAGATTGAGGTACAACGTTGTCGGGGTGAGCTGCGGCCTGGCCGTCAGATCTGCCCCGCCACCAGGCAAGCTGGGATCCGCCGATGGGTGTCATCATCAACATTTTTAAGCTGCCCGAGCTGCGCAAGCGGGTGTTGTTCACGCTGGCGATGCTGGCCGTGTACCGCTTCGGCGTGTTCGTGGCCTGCCCCGGGGTCGACCGCACGGTGATGGACAGCATTGTCCGCCAGGGCGCGGGCGGCCTGCTCGGCTACCTCAACATGTTCAGCGGCGGCGCGCTCAGCAACCTGAGCGTGTTTGCCCTCGGCATCATGCCGTACATCAGCGCGAGCATCATCATGCAGCTGATGACCGCGGTGATCCCGAGCTTCGAGGCCCTGAGCAAGGAGGGCGAGACGGGGCGGCGCAAGATCAACCAGTACAGCCGCTATGGGACGGTCGTGCTCGCGGTGATCCAGGGCTGGTTCATGGCCACCTGGCTCGAATCGCAGAACACGCCAGGACAGGCGCTGGTGCTGGATCCAGGGTTTGGCTTCAAGCTCATGACGATCTTGACCCTGACCGCCGGGACCTGCTTCATCATGTGGCTGGGCGAGCAGATCACCGAGAAGGGGGTCGGCAACGGCATCTCGCTGGTGATCTTCGCCGGCATCGTCGCCGACCTACCGATCGCGTTGTACCAGCTGTGGCAAAAGCAGCAGGACGACCCCGAATCGTTCGGACCGATGTTCCTGGCGATCCTCGCGGCGATCGTGGTGTCGGTGATCGCCTTCGTCGTGGTCATGGAGCGCGGCCAGCGGCGGATCCAGGTCCAATACGCCAAACGTGTGGTCGGACGGCAGATGTTCGGCGGCAGCGCCAACTACCTGCCGCTGCGCATCAACAGCGCCGGCGTCATCCCGCCGATCTTCGCCAGCTCGATCCTGATGTTCCCGAGCCAGATCGCGGGCATGACCGGCTTCATGCCGCTGCAGGTGCTGTCGAACGCCTTGCGCTACGACGGCTGGCTGTACATCACCGTGTTCGTCGCCCTGGTGGTGTTCTTCACGTTCTTCTACACGTCGCTCCAGTTCAATCCGGTCGATGTCGCGGACAACCTCAAGAAGCAGAACGCCTCTATTCCCGGTATTCGACCGGGTAAGCGGACCGCCGAGTACATCGACTTCATCCTGACGCGGTTGACCTTCGCCGGCGCCTTCTACATCGCCGCGGTCTGCGTGCTGCCCACGTTCCTGCAGACCAAGTTCAACGTGCCTTTCTACTACGGTGGAACCTCCCTGCTCATCGTCGTGGGCGTCGCCCTCGACACGGCCCAGCAGATCGAGAGCCACCTGGTGACCCGCAGCTACGAGGGCTTCGCCGGCCCCGGGGGCCCCCGCATCCGCGGCCGCCGCGGCTAGCCTTCACGGCTTCGCCTGGCGCTGCGGACTCCGATCCAAACTCACGCGTGGGAGGGCGCTGCATAAGCGCCCACGGCTGGACTTGGCCGGGGTTATAAGCCACCCTTCCGCGCTCTTAAGACCTAATGAACGAATTTCACGCCAACACCTTCGAGGCCACCGTGGTTGCTGAGTTGCCCCAGCACCTGTATCGCCTCGAGGTCTCCCGGGCCTTCGGACCCGACGAGGCCGAGCATCTATCGGGCGCTGTCCTCACGGCCAGCCTCTCGGTCGACGCGAGGCGCTTGGGCGTGCATGTGCGGACGGGGCAACGTGTACTGGTCCAGCGGGCCAGTCTCGATCCAGGTCGGGGCATCATTACGGGTCTGGCGTTGTGCCAACCTTAGATGCCGCTGACATCACCAGAGGAAGCAATGAAAGTCAGAGCCAGCGTTCGAAAGATCTGCGACAAGTGCAAGGTCATCCGCCGCAAGGGTGTGGTCAGGGTGATTTGCGATAACCCCAAGCACAAGCAGCGGCAGGGATAAGGGATACACCATGGCACGCATCGCTGGGGTGGATCTACCCCGTAATAAGCGCGTTGAGATCGCGCTCACATACATCTACGGGATCGGCCGCACTTCGGCGCGGCGGATCCTCGACAAGTCCGGCATCGGCCTCGCGCTGCGCACGGACGATCTGAGTGACGATCAGGTGCAGTCCATCCGCACCGTGATCGAGGGTGACTTCAAGGTTGAGGGTGACCTCCGCCGCGACACTCAGATGAACATCAAGCGCCTCATGGACCTCGGCTGCTATCGCGGACTCCGGCATCGCCGCGGTCTGCCGGTCCGCGGCCAGCGTACCCACACCAACGCGCGCACCCGTAAGGGTCCGAAGCGCGGCACGGTGGCGTCGAAGAGGAAGGCCTGACGCGCATGGCGAACACGAATCAGCAGCAGACCGACAAGGGCAAGCAGAAGCGGCGCGTCAAGAAGAACGTCGCTTCCGGCATCGTCCACATCAACTCCACCTTCAACAACACCCTCATCACGATCACCGACGTCAACGGCAACACCGTGGCGTGGGCATCGTCGGGCGTGCGCGGCTTCAAGGGCTCGCGCAAGTCGACCCCGTTCGCCGCGCAGCTCGCTGCCGACGATGCGGCTCGCAAGGCGCAGGACCACGGCATGCAGTCGGTGTCCGTGCGCGTGTCGGGCCCGGGCGCTGGCCGCGAGTCGGCGCTGCGTGGTCTACAGAGTTCGGGGCTTCGAATCACGTCCATCAAGGACGTCACCCCGATCCCCCACAACGGTTGCCGCCCGCCCAAGCGGAGGAGGGTCTGATCCATGGCACGTTATATTGGTCCCGTGTGCCGGCTTTGCCGGCGTGAAGATGCCAAGCTGTTCCTCAAGGGTGATCGTTGCTTCTCCGACAAGTGCGGATACGAGCGGCGGCAGTACCCCCCGGGTCAGCACGGTCAGGGTCGCAAGAAGCGTCCCAGCGACTACGGTCAGCAGCTGCGCGAGAAGCAAAAGGTCAAGCGCATCTACGGCCTGCTGGAGAAGCAGTTCCGCGGCTACTACTACAAGGCCTCGCGCATGCGTGGCGTGACGGGTGAGAACCTGCTCATGCTGCTCGAGCGTCGCCTGGACAACGTCGCGCTCCGTTTCGGCTTCTCGTCGAGCCACGCCGAGGCGCGCCAGCTCGTGCGCCACGGCCACTTCACGGTCAACGGCAAGCGCATCAACATCCCGTCGTACCAGGTCCGCCCGGGCGATGTGATCGAGGTCCGCGAGAAGAGCCGGAAGATCCAGAAGATCGTCGACTCGCTCGCGAACGTCGACCGCGTGCCGCGGCCGGCGTGGCTCGAACTCGACAAGGAGGCCATGCGAGGCAAGATCTCTCAGGCTCCGACGCGTTCGGACGTCTCGTCGGACATCGACGAGCAGCTCATCGTCGAGCTCTACTCGAAGTAAACGGAGGTACGGATGCAGGATCAGAACACCATCGCCAGAAACTGGCGCGATCTCATTCGGCCCAAGAAGCTCGAGGTCGACACCGCCACGCTCACGGACACCTACGGGAAGTTTACCTGCGAGCCATTGGAGCGCGGGTACGGCATCACCCTGGGTAACAGCCTGCGCCGCGTGCTCCTCAGCTCGCTGCAGGGCTCGGCGATCACCACCGTCCGCATCGAGGGTGCTCTCCATGAGTTCACCACGGTGCCCGGTGTGGTCGAGGACGTCACGGACATCATCCTCAACGTCAAGACCCTGCTCATCCGGATGGACGACGCGACCCCGCGTACGCTCGTCATCGACAAGCAGGGCGAGGGCGAGGTCACCGCAGGGGACATTCAGTGCCCGACCGGTGTCAGCGTCCTCCGTCCAGAGCAGCACGTCGCGACCATCAGCAAGGGTGGCCGGCTGCGCATGGAGATGACGAGCGCGATGGGTCGTGGCTACTTCACGGCCGACCAGAACAAGGCGCCGGAGGGCATGCCGATCGGGGTCATCCCGATCGACTCGCTGTTCTCGCCGATTCAGAAGGTCAACTACCGCGTGACCAACGCGCGCGTCGGTCACCGCACCGACTACGACCGGCTCTCGATCGAGGTCTGGACCGACGGCTCCGTGCGTCCCGAGGACGCCGTGGCCTTCGCCGCCAAGATCCTCAAGGAGCAGCTCTCGATCTTCATCAATCGTGAGGAGATCGAGGAGGCCGCCGCGCCGCAGCAGAGCGAGACGGACAAGCTCAACGAGTACCTGTGGCGCTCGGTGGATGAGCTCGAGCTCAGCGTTCGCTCGGCGAACTGCCTGCAGAACGCGAACATCCACTACATCGGCGACCTCGTGCAGCGCACCGAGGCCGAGATGCTCAAGACCAAGAACTTCGGCCGCAAGTCGCTCAAGGAGATCAAGGAGATCCTTGCGCAGATGGGTCTGGCTCTCGGCATGAAGATCGACAACTGGCAGGGGCCGCCCCCGGCACGCGAGGAAACCTAACCCATGCGCCACCAAAATTCGGGTCGCAAATTCAGCCGCAGCTCGTCCCACCGGAAGGCCATGTTTCGCAACATGGTCACCTCGCTGATCGAGCACGAGCGGATCACCACCACCGAGCCCAAGGCCAAGGAGCTGCGTCGCTTCGTGGAGAAGACGATCTCGATCTCGCTGCGACTGGGTGACATCCTCCAGAAGCCGAAGGACCAGCGCTCTCCGGCCGAGCAGGGCAAGTACATCCATGCCCTGCGCATGGCGAGCCGCATGATCCGCACCCGCGAGGTGCTGCACAAGCTGTTCGATGAGGTTGCCCCGAAGCTCGCCGGTCGTCCCGGCGGCTACACCCGCATCCTCAAGGTCGGTCAGCGCGTCGGTGACGCCGCGCCGATGGCCATCATCGAGCTCGTCTCGGCCGCCAGCCCCGGCGCTGTCAAAGCTGCGTCCGCCGCATCGACTGGCACCGCCACGTCGGCCGGCTCCGACTCCGCGGACTGAGTCCGGCGCGCGCCTAAACGCGAGCCTGCGGGGGATTCCCTGCAGGCTCGTTCGTTTTTAAGCCGGGTTCGGGGAGCGCCTGTACGCGAGCCTGCAGGGAGTCCCCGCGGGCTCGTTCTATTGGTTCGGGTCGATGGGGAGCTCACTTTGCGGGTTTCTTGCGCCTGCGCGAAGGCGCTCTAGTCTCGCGGCGATGCTCGAGGGTCTCGATGAACGTCTGGCCATCGTGGTGGTCGGCCTCGGCCTCACGCTGGTGCTGTTGCTGCTGGTTCGGGTGACGCGGCGCAGGGTCGGCCCGCAGAAGTTGATCCATCTCGGGTCGGGGCACCGGCTTCACGTCGTCGAGGTCGAGGGTCGCCGGCTGCTGGTCGGCACCGGTCCGAGCGGGCCGCCGCAGCTGCTGACGGAGCTCGCCGAGCTCCCGCCCTGGGCTCATGCGGAGCTCGGCGAGGGAGCGGCGCGTGGATCTTGATCTGCCGCCGGGGTTGCTGGCCTGGGTCGCGCTGACGGCGGGGCCGCTGCTGGCGATCACGTGCACCGCGTTCACCAAGGCGAGCGTCGTGCTCTCGGCGCTGCGGGTCGGCCTCGGCGCGGAGCAGCTGTTGCCGTGGAGCGCCGTGTTCGCGCTCAGCCTGGCGATCACCGCCGTGATCATGGGTCCGGTGGCTGCTGCCAGCCTGCAGGCGCTGGCCGAGGTCGGCGGACTGGCGGGGCTGCGCGAGGGGCCGGGTTCGCAGATCTCGGAGGTGCTGGCGCCGCTGCAGGAGTTCCTCGCCCGTCACGCCGAGGCCGGTGAGCTCGACTTCTTCGCCGACCTGCAGGGCTTGCCCGCGGAGCACCCGCTCGCGCTGGTGCCCGCGTTCCTGGTGACCGAGCTCGGTGAGGCGCTGCAGATCTCGCTGCTCATCCTCGTACCCTTTGTGCTCGTCGACCTCGTGCTGGCCCAGGTGCTGGTGTTGATGGGTCTGGGTGGCGGTCAAACGCAGCCGCTGGTCGGCTTGCCGTTGAAGATCGCGCTGTTCCTCGCGGTCGGCGGCTGGGACGTGATCGTGCGCGGACTGGTCGAGGGCTACGCGTGAGCGGCGTGGTGATCGAGCAGGCGCTGCGCCTCGCGGTCGCGCAGGTGCTGCCGGTCGCGCTCGCGGCAGGCGGCGCGGCGCTGCTGGCCGGATGGGTCGCGCAGCGCATCGGGGTGCACGATCCGACCCTCGTGCTGCTGGCCCGCGCGGCGGCGGTGCTCGGTATGCTCGCGGTCGGCGGTCCGGGATGGCTCGCGGACACCGCGATGTGGACCCGCGAGCTGTGGTCGCAGATCGCGGCGATCGGACAGGGCAGGGCATGAGCTTGCAGGTGCACGCGTGAGCGGCGGCATCGCGGTGCTCGGCTGGGGCGCGCTGCGGCTGTTCGGGCTGCTTCGCATGCAAGTGTTGTGGCGCACCGCGCTCGGCCCGGTCTGGGAGGGGGTCTGCGCCGCGCTGGCGCTGCTGCTGGCGTCGGTGCTGCTGACTCGCCCGGGCGAGCCGGTCGCGCTGGACCTGTGGCTGTCGATCGGAGTGTGCGAGTTCTTGCTCGGCTCGGTGCTCGGCGGGCTCGTCAGTCTGCCGGGCGCTGCGTTGCTCGGGGCAGCCCAGCAGAGCGCGGCCGCGCTGCAGATGCCGCGCGGGCGTGGTCTGCCGTTGCTGCTGGCGATCGCCTGCGTCTCGGGTGGGCTGGTCGCGGACCTGCATCGCCCGCTGCTGGTCGCCCTGCGTGAGCTGTTACTGCTTTGGCCGGTCGGCGCGCCCGCCCGCTGGCTCCCCGGTCTCGGCGAGCTGCCGACCTGGATCGCCGATTCGGGGCACACCGCGCTGATCCTGGCGCTGACCTTCGCCACGCCGGTGCTGCTGACGACCGCGACGCTCGACCTCGGGCTGCGACTCTCGACGCGCGGGGTGGCGACTTCGCTGCTCGAGGCGCTGCGTCCGTGGCTGGTCGCGGCCGCGGCGTTGATCGCCCTCGGAGCGGCGTGGGCCGCCTATCCTGACGCCTGGCTGCGCGCCTGGCCCGCGATCCGCTGATTGACGAGCCGGAGCAGGCGCGTCGGCTCAGTGGCGGGCGAAGAGCTTGCGCATCCAGGCGCCGAGCTGGTCGCCGCGGAAGTTCATCCGGCTCGACATGACAAACTCGCGGAGCGCCTCGTTGAAGGCCCCGGCCGAGGAGTAGCGCTCATCGGCGTTGCGCGCGAGCGCCTTGAGAAGGATCGACTCGAGGGCCGGGGGGATCGCCGGGTTGAACTCGGTGGGGCGAGGGACCTGGCACTGGCGCACCGCGTCGAAGGTCTCGAGGTCGCTCTCGCGGCGAAACAGGCGGCGGGCGGTCAGCAGCTCGAAGAACACGATGCCGAGGGCGAACACGTCGCTGCGATGGTCGAGCCCGGTGCCGCGGACCTGCTCCGGGGACATGTACGCGAGCTTGCCCTTGATGATGCCGGCCTGGGTCTGCACCGAGGAGCCGACCGCCTTGGCGAGCCCGAAGTCGATCAGCTTCACCTCGCCCTCGAAGGAGATCAGGATGTTGGGCGGGCTGATGTCGCGGTGGATGATGTTGAGCGGCTTGCCGTCGTTGCTCTTCTTGTTGTGGGCGTAGTCGAGGCCCTCACAAGCGCGGCTGATGATGTAACAAGCCTGGGGCAGCGGGATCGGGCGGCCCTGCTTCTGGTGCAGGTCGAGCACGCTGCCGATGTCGCGACCGTCGACGTACTCGAGGGCGATGTAGAACGAGTCCTCGTGGCGGCCGAGCTGGTAGATCTGGCAGATGTTGCCGTGCTGGAGCTGGACCGCCAGCTTGGCCTCGGCCTGGAACATCGCGATGAAGTTCGGGTCGCGGGCGATGTGCGGCAAGATCCGCTTGATGGCCACCGGGCGCTCGAAGTTATCGGCGCCGGTCTGCTTGGCCTTGTACACCTCGGCCATGCCGCCGGCGCTGATGCGCTCGACGACCTGATAGGGGCCGATACGGTCGGGGAGGGCGGCAGCCAACGCAGTCCAGTTAATCGCCGTTTCGCTGGCAAGTCAACGCGCTGCGTGCGGGCGAACACGCGCTGGTCGTCGGCGCAGCCGGGTCACGCGCGGGCATTCGTGCGCGCAAAGTTCGGTCCTGGCTCGTCGCCTCGACCCGCCGGGTTCGCATGGCTCGGCTTCGCCACGTCGCCGGCGAGGACCTCGGGGGTCATGGCTGGTCATGGCTGGTCATGGCGGGTCCATGGCGGGTCCATGGCGGCCAGGCTCGCGCCCGCTGCAGCGCGGCTCGAGGCGCTGGCCGCTGGGGGCCGCACGGGCGCGGTTCATCATCAACGCGCGACCGTTGCTGCGCGAAACCTGTCCCTCGGCGCAGGTTTATGAAAGTCGCCGGAGTGATCTCCCGGGCAAAAAACGGGGCCGTCCGCGATGCGCGGGCGGCCCCTGATGTCGCGCGCAGCCGATCAGGCCTGGGCGCGGGGCGTCTCGCCGGAGCCCTTGGCTCCCGGGTTGTCGTCGTCGGGGTCCATGTCGCTCTTCGGCTTGTGGGCGAGCAGGCTCGGCTCGAGCGCCGCGGCCAGCACCTGGGCCATGTCCTCGGCGAAGATGAACTCCATCTGATCGCGCACATCGGCGGGCACATCATCGATGTCCCGGGCGTTGCGCTGCGGGAGGATGACGCGGCTGAGCCCGGCGCGGTGCGCGGCGAGGACCTTGGACTTGATCCCGCCGACCGGGAGGACGCGGCCGCGCAGCGTGCATTCGCCGGTCATCGCGGTGTCGGGGCGCACCCGGCGTCCGGTGAGCAGCGAGGTGAGGGCGGTGAAGATGGTCACCCCCGCCGAGGGGCCGTCCTTGGGCACGGCGCCGGCCGGGACGTGGATGTGCAGGTCCTGTGTGGCCAGGAAGCTGGCGTCCACGCCGAGAGCGTCGGCGTTGCTGCGCACGTAGGTGAGCGCCGCGCGGGCCGACTCCTTCATCACATCACCGAGCTGTCCGGTGATCTCGAGGTGGCCCTTGCCGGGCATGCGCGAGGTCTCGATGAACAGGATGTCGCCGCCGACCGGCGTCCATGCCAGGCCGGTCGCCACGCCGGGGACGGCGGTGCGCTCGGCGACTTCGCTGATGAAGCGGACCTTGCCGAGGTACTTGTGCAGGTCCGCGGGCTCGAGGTTGGCGCGGGCGCGCTTCTCGTCGCTGCTGCGCGCGAACTCGAGGGTGAGCGCGCGGCACAGCTTGGTCAGCTCGCGGGTCAGCTGGCGGACGCCGGCCTCGCGGGTGTAGTCGCGGATGATGGCGCGCAGGGCGTCGTCGCTGACGTTGAGGGTGCCCTCGGAGATGGCGTGCGCGCTGAGCTGCTTCGGGAGCAGGTGGTCCTTGGCGATGTGGAGCTTCTCCTCCGCGGTGTAGCCGGAGATCTCGATGATCTCGAGGCGGTCACGGAGCGGGGCGGAGAGGGTCTCGAGGCTGTTGGCGGTGACGATGAAGGTGACCTCCGAGAGGTCGAAGGGCAGCTCCATGTAGTGGTCGGTGAAGGTCTTGTTCTGCTCGGGGTCGAGGACCTCGAGCAGCGCGGCCTCCGGCGAGCCCATCCAGCCGGTGCCGAGCTTGTCGATCTCGTCGAGCAGGACCACGGCGTTCTTCTTGCCGGCCTTCTTCATCGCGCTGATGATGCGGCCGGGCAGGGCGCCGACGTAGGTGCGGCGATGGCCGCGGACCTCCGCCTCGTCGCGCACGCCGCCGAGGGCGATGCGCACGAAGGGGCGGCCGGTGGCGTCGGCGATCGACTGCCCGAGCGAGGTCTTGCCGACGCCGGGAGGGCCCGCGAGGCACAAAATGGTCGCGCGGCTGTTACCCGAGACCTTGAGGACCGCCATGTGCTCGAGGATCCGCTTCTTGACCTCGTCGAGGCCGAAGTGGTCGGCGTCGAGCTTTTGCGCGACCGCGTCGAGGTCGATCTCATCCTCGGCGCGCACGCTCCACGGGAGGTCGGCGATCCATTCCAGGTAGGTGCGGATCACGTTGTATTCGGCCTGGGCGCTCTGCATGCCCTCGATGCGGCGCAGCTCGCGGTCGGCCACGGCGCGGACCTCCGCCGGCAGCTCGGCGCGGTCGAGGCGCTCGCGCAGGCCGGCGAGGTCGTCGCTCTTGGGCTCCTCGCCGAGCTCCTTCTGGATCGCGCGCAGCTGCTGGCGCAGCAGCACCTCGCGCTGGCCCGAGCTCAGGCCCTTGCGGACCTCGGACTCGATCTTCTTGCGCAGCTCGGCCATGGTGCGGGCCTCGACCAGGAGGCGGGTGACCAGGCGCAGGCGCTCGCCGGCCTCGCGGGTCAGCAGGACCTGGACTTCCTTCTCGGTGTCGAGGCCGAGGGCGGCGGCGACGCGGTCGGCGAGCAGGCCGGGGTCATCGGCGCGGCCGAGCATCTCGATCCACTGGCCGAAGCTGGCGACGACGTCCGGGGCGACCTCATGCAGCTGTTCGCGTACCTGGGCGCCGAGCGACTCCGCGAGCAGACGGGCCTCGGCCGGGTCGTTGACGAGGTCGGGGAGGACCTCACCCTCCACGGTCCAATAGGCCTGCGAGTGCAGCAGGGTGCCGAGCTGAAAGCGGCCGAGGCCCTCGAGCACGACCTGGTAGTTACGGTCACCTGTGCGCCGGACCTGGCGGACGCGGGCGTAGGTGCCGATCGATTGGAGGTCGGAGAGCTCGGGGTCGACGACCCTGGCGTCGCGCTGAACGGCGATGCCGATGATCGACTTGCCGGGCTCGAGCGCCTCGATCAGGGCGATCGAGCGGGCGCGGCCGACCGGGACGGTGATGACCGTCCCCGGGAAGAGGACCCCGTTGCGCAGGGGCAGCAGCGGGAACGGAGACTTGGGGAGTTCGTGGTTCGTCATGGTGTTTCCTCGCCCCGCGGCGTCGCGCCTGCAGGGGACTCTCGACTTGACTTGACTCCCACCACCGTGCCGTGCTCGCACTGGCTGCGGTGGGGGACGGAGAAACCTAAAACCATTCCCCGCTGCGTCAACCGCTGAGCCCGTGAAAGTCGCGGTTGGCCCTGCGCAGGCGACGGCGATGCACGCGGTCAGACCGGCGGGGCACATGTGTTACACGGGCCCGCGCTGCTGCGTCGCCGCGCGCGGCGCCGGTCGATGACTCGCCGCGAAAGTCGAGCTCGGTGGTTGTTCGAGTGAGAGGGACCGGGAGGTCGCGGCAGTCGTGGGCTGTCCGATCGGACAGGTTCTTTGCGACCGTTACGCGGCGACGTTAGAGATGTCCCAAGAGACAGATCTCGTGGGGCGCGTGGGGGCGGTCCTGAGCGGGGGCTGGCCGGAGCGGTCGCGGCCGCAGTGAGCGGAGTCGCGGCTGGCGAAATTGGCGGGGCTGAAGGCAGAGACCGTGGTTCTGCGGGCGCGGGCGGATACGCACGGGGACGCGAGGATTGCGTCGGCGGGCCCATGAATAGCAGACTGCCCGCCGCGGTCTCTGACGCCCACTTCGAAGGCTACTCAGCCGCGAGAGGAACACCATGTCGCTTTGTTCACGAGTTCTCAAGGGTGCCGCGCTCGCGGCGGTTGTGTTGGTTCCGGCGGTCGCGTTTGCGGCGGACAGTGATGGCCTCGCGGGGACGGTCGTCGCGTTGACCATCAACGAGTCCAGCGCCGACGATTACGCGGTCGAGCGCGGGAACATCATCGTGAGCGAGGGTGCGGTGACTCGAAAGTACCAGTGGGGCGGGACGGTGTGCTCGGGGCGTCTGCTCAGCGAGGGGAACATCAGTCTGCTGGTCGACGCGATGAAGAACCCGGACCGGCTGCAGGTCGTGCCGAGCTTCAAGGGCGGCGCCAACCTGGCGCGCTGTCTGGTGGGCTTCAAGCTGGTGGCCCTCACGCCGTCGGTCGCCCGCTGAGCGGGTCCTGCGCGGGCGGGCCAGCCCGGTCCGCGCAGGTGTGAGTGGGTGGAAGATCTCTTGGCCCCGGGGCGGCGGCGCGCTACATCTCGCGGCCTGTGGCTGACGACGGCAGCATCGCTCCCGACCCGCGGCGCCTCGCCCGGGC
>NZ_JACCSO010000398.1 GCF_013812955.1 Nannocystis sp.
ATGGCCGGGCGACCACGAGGCCGACCAGCGCCTCGCCGGCGGTGATCAGCGTGATCGCCATTGCCTGCTGCGTCGCCATCCAGGCGGCGATCCCCGGGCCCGCGGAGGCCTTGCCGAGCGCCGGCAGCAGCAGCCCCCATGTCCGTTGCTCCGCCCCGCGCGGCGGCGCCTGCTGCTGGCGCGCGGCGTCTCGCCAGGCCTCGAGCCGGCCGGCATCGGCGACGATCTCCTGCAGCTGCTTGCGCGCCAGTCGCAGGCGCGAGTACACGGTGTTGAGCGGCAGCGCGAGCTCCGAGGCGATCTCCGGCGCGCTCATCCCGAGCACCTCGGTCAGCTCCCATACGACGCGCGTGCCGTCTCCGAGGCGCCCCAGCAGACCTCGCAGCTGCTCGGCGTCGTCGTGGCGCTGCTGGGGCGCCCGCGCCGCGGGCTGCGCGAACTCGGCGAAGGCGGCGTTGCGCCGGGCCGACCGGGCCGCGCCGCGCCGGTAGCGAAACGTCACCCGCCGCGTCACCCCGAACAGCCATGCGCGCGGCGAGACCTCGAAGTTCAGCTGCTCGAGGCGGCGATACGCGATCAGGAACACGTCCTGAACGACGTCGGCGACCGCCGCCGACGGCGCCCCGCAGTGCCGCGCCGCGGACCACACGAACGCGAACTCGTCGCGGTACAGGTCATCGAAGCGACGCAGCCGCGGGACGTCCGGGTGGGCGGTTTCGAGCGGTTGCATCGCGGGCCGGGCCTTGCCCACCATTCTCCAGCATCGCCCCGATCCGTCACCACGGATCTCCAAATCGCAGCTCGATGCCGAACCACAGCCGCCCCGACGCCACCGAGGGTCGAAACAGCGGCTCCGTCCGCGCGCCTTCGCCCAGCTCGAAGCGCGGCCGCACCAGCGCCAGCGCCAGCTCGAACCCCATCCCCAACCCCCAGCGCCGCCCCGCGTGCCACACCAGCCCCGGGCCGAGCGCCGCCGCCATCCATACCGCGAAGACCGGCCGCCCCGACGGCACTCGCGGATCGCCCTGCATCGCCCCCAGCTCGAGCCCCACGCACAGCGGCACCTCGAGCGCGCCCCTCCCGAGCCGCCCACACCCGTGCATCGACCCCGCAAAGAGCCCCGCCTGCAGCTCGCCGAGCGCACGCACAGCCGTCCGTGGCGCGACGAAGGTGCCCCTCAGCTCGGCTCGCCAGCGCGGTCCCAGCAGCCCGCCCGCGAGCCCCACGGCGCCCGTCGGTCCGGGCACCGCTCCGAGCTCGCCGCCGCCGTGCAGGCGCAGGAAGCCGCCTGTCGTTCTGGGCCGGTTTTGGGGGACATCTGCGGAGATTGGCGGTCTGACGGGCGCGAGCGCGGACGGGGTCTCGGGCGCAGGCGCGGGGATCTGTGGCGGCGACGTGTCGGCGGGTGGTGCCTCGGCGGGTGGTGCCTCGGCGGGTGGTGCCTCCGCGGGTGGTGCCTCGGCGGGTGACACGGGCGTCTGCTGTTCGACGGCGGCGACGATCCGCAGCGCGGCGACCTCGGCGAGCGAGACGCACGAGGGGTCGGCGATGTCGCGCGTCTCGTTGCGCGCACCGACCGACAGCTGCAGGTGCAGCACATATCCGCGGGCGCCGGTGCGCACGACGTGAGCGACGAGCGTCGCCTCGCCCTCGGCGAGCGGTCGCCCGAGTCGCCGGGAGATCGTCGTCCGCACGAACGCAGCGTCGGGGCACTCCGGTGGGGCCGTCCACTGCACCGCCGCAGGTGCCGGCGGTTCGGGCACCTGCGCGGCGCCCAGCAGCGACGCGAGGGCCAGACGCGCGGACATGGGGCGTGGACAATAGCGCTTAAGCGGCTTGCAGGTCCGCGTCGCGGGTCACTGCGGCGGGGCACGGGGTCGGCGTCGCCGGGGATCGGGCCATGTGACCTGGACTGCGATGCTCCGCCAGGTGGCGGTGTTGCCCATGCTGGTCCTTTACGGGGTGAGCTCGAACCGCAGCGCGCACGCCCCGCCGGTTCCGACGGCAAACCCGCCCGGGCAGGGCGCGAGGCACCACGCGCCTACCTTGCCCTTGAGATCGAGCTGCTCGACGAGCTCGCCGTCAAGCGTCCACACGTCGATCTTGCCGTCGCTCGAGCACCCGATCATCAGGCCGACCGACGAGACCCCGATGTCCGCGGCGGTCCGACGGTCCCACTCGCGCAGCTTCTTTATCACCTTGCCGGTGGCGACGTCCCAGATCGCCGTCAGGTGACTCGAGTGCGACACGAGGCGCTTGCCGTCGGGCAGCCACGCGATGTCCTCGACCGCGTCTTCGGCCTTGATCGACGTCGTCACCTTGCGGGTCTTCGTGTCCCAGATCCGGATCACGCCGTCGGCGCCCGCCGTCGTCAATGCACCGTCCGGAGAGAACGTGATCGCGTGAGCGTGATTGTCGAACTGGCCCTTCGCGATCTTGTGCTCCCAGAGCGGCGCTCCGTCGGAGAGCTTGTACGCCTTGATCCCGTGGCCGGCGCAGCTCGCGTAGAGCGTCTCGCCGTCCGGCGAGATCTGGAGCGTGACCAGGCCGTCGCCGCGCTGGACCGGCTGCTCCCAGCGCTGCTTGCCCGTGGCGACGTCCCAGCAGGCGCCGAGGTGCGCGCGACCGTTGTCGTAGATGCCGTGTGTCGTGATCACGAGCGAGCCATCCGGGGAGATAGCGACGCCCCCGTGCTCGTTGCCGAGGTGCCTGACCAGCTCGCCGGTCTCGACTCGATGCACGCGCGCCCCGCACTCGGCGGGCTTGTCCGACCGGATCGAGAGGACGGCGAGCTTGCCGTCCGCGGAGAGCTGGATGTCGCGGACCATGGCGGTGTCGCGCGCCGGCGGCTCGAACTGTCCCCAGCTGCTCACGAGTCGCACGTGCTTGGTCGTCTTGACCTTCGGCAGCGCGCCCTGGACGACGGGCTTCGCCGGCGGACGCTTCTTGATCTTGAGCTTGTCCCAGCTCTTGGCGATCTTCTCGGGCTCCTGCGCCGGTGTCGCGGTGCCGTCGACCTCGATCGCGTAGGCGGCGCCCGCCGCGTCGATCAACAGCATGCGGTGAAATTGCGGGATGCCGCCGTCCGCACCGAGCACGTCGAAGCCGTTCTGCACGCCGGCGAGCGCGAACGGAACGCACTCGCGATTGATCCACTGGGTGCCGGTGTCCGACGGGCCGATCAGGGTCGGGTAGTCGCCGGGCACGTCGCAGTCGTTGAACACATCCGCGAGCAGCTCGTCGCGGAGGTTGGCGGGGAGCGCCCACCAGTCGAACACGACGAGGTCCTCCTCGACGTCCTCGTGGGAGTAGAAGCAGCTACCGCCGATCAGCTCGATGAGCTTGGGCGGGAGGACGCTCGCACCAGAGGCGCCGGCTGCGGGCCTCGCGGGCTTCGCGGGCTTCTCCGCGGCCTTCGGGGGCTTCTCCGCTGCGCCGACCTCCGAGTAGCCCTTCCTGGTCTTCTCGGCGATCAGCTTCTCGGCCTCCTTCGTCGCCTCGGCGGCCGAGCCAAGCTTCTTCGGCTTGGATTGCCCGTCCGTGCCGAGCTTGCCGAACGTGACGGTCACCGTCGCGCCCGAGACCTCGACCTCCCAGAACTTGTTCGAGCTCCCGTCGGACAGCTCAAGCCGCTTCTTCATGCCGCGAGCTTAGTCCAGGCCGAGCTCCTCGAGGCCGTCCTCGTCCAGGGGGGGAACTCGGTGGGCAGGTCGGGTCCGGAGGGTCGAAAGTCTACAGACGAGGGTCTGTCGTGGACTTCGACGCGCGGGCTTGCGTCGTGAACAGGGCTCTCAATCGTCGGAGAGGAAGCGGCGCGACAGTCGGCGTGTAACGCGGATGAGCCCTATCCCACCAGGGCTCCCGCTCAGCCGCCCGCGCGATTGCCCACCCGCCACACCACAAGGAAAGCATGTGATCGTATGAGCGCCACGGTGGTTCGCGGTCGCTGTATGATGGGCCAATGACGACCCCCCTTCACGAGATCGCGGCCGCGGTCGATGCGGCGATCGAGCGCGCCCCGCTCGGCCAGCCGCCGCAGGTCGACCGCCACGACTACTCGGTCCCCGGCAAGCCCGCGGGCGGGCTGCCCCCGGGGCGCCCGCGGTTCTCCTGGCGCTTCATGCTCGACGCCCCGACCCGGCGCGAGGCCGACGGACGCGAGCTGGCGATCGTCGACTACGTCCGCGACACCGAGGTGCAGGCGGTCGCGGAGGCGGACGGGTCGATCGCCGTGCAGGTCACCTGCCGGGTCGCACGCGTCAAGCCGAACGCGCGGGGCTTCACGAAGGCGCTGATGGCCGCGGTCGACGCCGCGCGGGGCGAGGCGACCTTCGTCGTCCGCGACGAATATCTGTTCACGCAGGCGAACGTGACCGACATCCGGGCGATCGCGCCGGACTCTCCTGCGGTCACCGCGGACGACATCGCGGCCGCGCTGCGCGACGCCCTCGCCCTGTCGGCGAGCCCCGACGCCGAGTCGCTGGCCGGGCGCTTCGGCGCGCGTGCCCAGAGCTGATCGGCAATCGGCTCCGGTCCGCGTTGGATGCGAGCATTTCACCTGGCGGCGTGGGCTGCCAGAGCTCGGGCCAGTTCTGGGGTGTCAAACAGAGTCGGACCGGGTACCGGGACAGGACTCGGGCCGACGGCTAAAAGCGGACTGACGCGGCGTGTAACGCTGCTGTTGGTGTTTTAGGCCCGTCACTGCGGGGTGTCGCAGCTGGCCCAATTATAAATTTGGGTCTTCTCGGCCGCGGTCATGCCGCCGTTTGGCGGCATCGCGCCCTCGTAGACCTCGTCCATGCCCCTGGGGGCGTTGAGCTTGGCGTCGGCGTAGGTGTCGTAGTTGATGGCAGCGGGGGCGCCGGCGCGGGCGGTGCCGACCTTGTCGGCGCTGTGGCAGGCGGTGCACTTGGCGAAGGCGGTGACCTCGGCGAACTTCGGGACGGTGGCCGTGCCGCAGTCGACGTCGGGGCCGGCTTCTTTCTCGTCTCCGGAGTCACAGGCGGGCAGGAGGAGAGTGCTGAGCAGGAGGGCGAGGGGCAGGCGGTGCAGAGTCATGGTGGTGGTCCTCGCGCACGATATCCGCGGCGATCTTCGCGGGCAAGCGATCAAGATCGCTGGCGCTCGGCGAGGGCTCTCGCGGCGTGTTCGCGGTCGTCGAAGTGGATCTTGGCGGCGCCGAGGATCTGATAGTCTTCGTGGCCCTTGCCGGCGATGAGGACGAGGTCGTCCGGGGCGGCGCTGGTGATCGCGTGCGCGATCGCTGCCCCGCGATCGACGAGCTCGAGCACGCGGGGGCGGTGCTCGGAGGCGACACCCGCGAGCATCTGCGCGACGATCGACGCGGGCGCCTCGGTGCGAGGATTGTCCGAGGTGGCGATCAGGTGGTCGGCGCCGGCGGCCGCGATCCGGCCCATCGGCGCGCGCTTGCTGGGGTCACGATCGCCGCCGCAACCGAGCACGATCCACAGCTCGCCGCGGCAGGCCGGGCGCACGGCCTCGAGGGCCCGGCCGACCGCGTCGGGGGTGTGGGCGTAATCGACGACGACGGTCGGACCGCGCGCGTCAGGGACCTCGACCCGCTCGAGCCGGCCCGGTGCGCCGCGGCTGCGGGCGAGGCCGACGAGGGCCGCCTCGAGCGGGACACCGAGGCCGAGGGCGAGGCCGAGGGCGACCATCGCGTTGTCCAAATTGTAGCCGCCGATCAGCGGCGAGCGCAGGCGCGCCGGACCGGCCGGGGTCCGCAGCATGACGTCGAAGCCTGGTCCTTGGGACATGTCCTCGAGGACACAGAGCTCGGCGTCGCGGTGAGCGCCGCGGCTGGCGCGCCAGACGGTCGCGCCGGCGTTGCGGGCGGCGGCGAGGAAGGGTTCGGCCGCGGGCTGGCCGTCGACGGCGGCCACGGCGATGCCGCCGAGCTTGAGGTGCTCGCTTGCGAGCATGCACTTGGCGGCGAGGTACTCGGCCATCGTGCCGTGGAAGTCGAGGTGGTCCTGGGAGAAGCTGGTCAGGCCGATCGCGTCGTAGCGCAGCGGTTGCACCCGGCCCTGGACCAGCGCGTGCGAGGAGACCTCCATGATCAGGTCGCTGGCGCCGCGGCGGACGGCCTCGGCGAGCAGGCCCTGGAGCTCGAGCGGGAACGGGGTCGTGAACGCGGCCGGCGCCTCGTGGTCGACCAGCCAGTTGCCGGCGGTGCCGATGCGCAGGTGCGGCCGACCGGCGGCGGCCAGCATCGCGGCGACCAGATAGGTGACCGTGGTCTTGCCGTTGGTGCCGGTGACGCCGGCCAGACGCAGGCGCGCGGCGGGCTCGCCGAACCAGCGGGCGGCCAGCAGCGGCGCGGCGCGGGCGGTGTCCTGCAGCCACACGTGCGGCTGCGGCGGGGCGGCGATCCGGCTGTGCTCGAGCATCAGGACGGCGGCGCCGGCGGCCGCGGCCTGGGCGAGGAAGTCGTGGCCGTCATGGCTGAGGCCGGGGACCGCGAGGAAGGCGAGGCCGGGGCCGACGCGGCGGGAGTCGACGGCGAGGCCATGGACCTCGGTGTCGGGGCTGCATCCGCAGTAGACGGCCGGGAGCTCGCCGAGCAGGGTGCCGAGGCGCATGCGCGGACGATAGCGCGGCGCGGCGCGGCGGCGCCAACATTGTCGTGCTCGCGAGCGCGGCCGACTCGGGGTGAGTCGGCCGCGATGCGCTGTGAGCAGTGCCGGCGAGGTGCCGGCGAAAGTCAGCCAGTCAGTTCTCAGCGGGCCCGCAGGTAGCGGACGATCGGTGCGGCGAAGGTGAGGGGGGCGGCGAGCATGCTGCCGGCGAGCAGGGCGAAGACCGAGCCCCACAGGACCACGGAGCCGCTGGGGGTCAGCAGCAGGAAGCTGACCGTGGGCGGCCCGAACAGGCCGAGGCCGTCGGCGAGGGCGATGATGCCGGCGAGGCCCATGCCGGCGAGGCCCCAGGTGCGGCCGCGCAGGAGGCCGACGACACCGGCGACGCCGGAGGCGAGGGCGACGTAGTGCAGGAGCTCGGGCTTGGGGGCGAGGGTGTAGAGGATCAGCAGGGGCAGCGACATGCCGGCGGACTTGACGGCGCGGCGCAGCAGCACGAGCGACTCCTCCTGGAAGTTCCAGCGCTCCGCGGTCGACTCGGAGTGCTCGTAGCGGGCGGCCATGCCCTCGCCGCCGAGCATCAGGGCGATCAGGAGGTGCGAGGCGCCGAACACGGCGATGGTCGGCTCGAGGCCGGTCTGCAGCAGGGTGATCAGCGACAGGGCGCCGAAGTTGCCGATGCCGATGGCGAACCAGCGGGCCCAGAACCACTCGGCCGCGATGCCCACGAAGGCGAGGCCGTAGACGACGGCCAGACCGGTGAAGCAGGCGAACACCTCGTCCGGGCCGAGCAAGGCCGTGAGGACGAAATTCCAGAAAAACAGACTGAGGAGGAGGAGGGAGATCGCGCGTCGGATGCCTACCATGATGCCTCGGGAGCCCAAGCCTACGCCCCACATCAGGGCCGCGCAACGCCGGCCGGCCGTTCACGAGAGTTCGGTGAGTGACTGCGGGCGCGAGGCGCGGGATCGCCGCGCGAGCGGCCGACCCGCCACGGATTGCCGAACAATTGGGGCGGACGCGGTGGGTGAGGCCAAGGAAGGAGCAGCGGAGGCTGGGCGAGGCTGGTGTGGGCACCTGCGAGCATGCAGGGTCCGCAGCCGATCGTCGTCCATCGTGGTCCCCGTCGCGGTCGACCGTCGCGGGTCGTCGGCGGGTCGTCGGCTGGTCGTCGGTGGGTCGTCGCTGGTCGTCGGCTGGTGTGAGAGGGCAGATCAGCTGTCCAAAGGGACATGTGGCCAGCGGGCCCCGATCGCCGGCACGATTGACAAGGTGGGGTCTGGCTGCGCTAATCGTGCCCGTGATGACGAACCTGAGCTCGAAGTTGAAGACCCTGTTTCGCGGACTCCGCAGCCCCGGCCGCGGCCGCAGCCGGCTGACGGTCGCGCTGGTCGCCTCGCTGTCGCTGGCGGGTTGCGCCCTGACGGTGACGCGCCTGAATTCTGCGCAGAAGAAGCCGAACAACGTGTGGGTGTTCTTCACGGTGGAGAAGGGCGACGAGCCGGTGGCGGGGCTGCAGGCCGCGGACTTCCAGATCTACGAGGACGAGGAGCTGGTCTCGATCTACGAGAGCAAGCAGGTGATCCAGAACCCCGAGGTCGCGGCGGTGATGTATACGATGTTGCTGCTCGACGTGAGCGGGAGCATCACCGAGTCGGGCTCGGCGGACTCGCTGGTCGACGCGGCGACGCTGTTCACCGACCGGGTCGGCAAGACCCAGAAGGTCGGCGTGTACTCGTTCGACGGCGACAAGGAGATCACGGCGGTGGTGCCGTTCACGGAGGCCCAGGGGGCCGCGGTGGGCGGCCTCGAGAGCCTGCGCACCTACAAGGCCAAGGACCCGTCGACCAACCTGCACGGCGCGGTGATCGAGGGCCTCAAGGAGCTGGAGAAGCAGCTCGCCAAGGAGAAGAAGCCGCTCAAGTTCGGGACCCTGGTGATCTTCTCCGACGGCACCGACCGGGCCGCCCGCTTCTCGCGCGACGAGATGAAGACCGAGATCATCAAGGAGCAATACAAGGACTACGAGCTGTACGCGATCGGCGTCGGCGCGGAGATCAAGAAGGCCGGCCTCGACGACGTCGGTCGCGACGGCACCGAGCTCGTCACCGACCAGGCCGAGGTCAAGAGCGCCTTCGAGCGGGTCGCCGAGCGCATCGAGAAGCACACCAAGCGCTTCTATCTGCTCAGCTACTGCACCCCCGCCCGCAAAGGCAAACACTCGGTCCGCATCACCGCCAACAGCAAGGACCCCAAGGGCAAGGGCTCGCTCCAGTGGGACTTCAACGCCGACGGCTTCGGACCGCCCCCGGACTGCGACCCCAACACGCCGCCCTCGTTCCCGCTCAAGACCAACGGCGTGCCCGTCGATGGTGGCGACAGCGGCAGCAGCGGTGGCGGTGGCGTGAAGGTCAAGGCCACCGCCAGCGCCAGCGCCAATTGAGGTCGTGAGGACAGCGGGGCGCGATCGCGCTCCGTGGTGTGCAAGGGCTTTCGCGTGCGAGGGTGCTGGAGTATTGTCCCGACCTTCTGGGCCCGAAGGCCGCACGCACCCACGATGTCACATCCGCTCTCCATCACCTCGTCTCGCACGCTCCTCGTGCTCTTCTCCTCGACGCTCGCGCTCGCCTGTACCAAGAAGGAAGATCCGAAGCCGACCGCGACGGCTGCGACCGCGGGTGCGCCGGCTGTTCCGGGCACGCCGGGCACGCCCGCGGTGGTCGCGGGTCCGGCGGCGCTGCCGATGGGCACCGGCGACCTCGCGGTCAGCGGCGGTGGCACGATCTCGGGGCTGTCGGCCGAGCCCGAGGTGCTCGGGCACTTCGTGCTGGTCAACGCCTCGCAGCTGCTGGTCGACGTGAAGACCCAGCTGGTGCCGCCGCAGTACGCGAGCATGCTCGACGAGGCGGCGCTGCGCGCCATGGTCGCGATCGCGCTCGACAAGCGCGGCGACCTGGCGAGAAACTACGACCTCGCGGCGCCGCTCGGCTGCGCGCTGGTCGACCTGGCGCCCGCCGACCCGAAGCTGAGCTGCGTGTTCGGCTACAGGGGCGGGGCGAAGGCCTTCATCGGTGACCTCGGCGAGGAGAACCGCAACCCCGACGGGGGCGGGCACACGGCCGCCTACGGGCTCGAGGGCAAGGTCGCCTACATCGACGCGCTCGGCGACGGCGTGGTCGTCAGCAGCGGCGCGGACACCTTCGGCAAGACCCAGGGCTATCTGCAGCGCAACATCGTCGACCGCGCCGGCAAGATCCACGGCGACCTCGAGATCGTCATGTATGTGTCGACGATCTTCGATCGTTATCGCAGCGTGCTCGAGCCGCTGATCAACGCCAGGAACACCCAGACGCCGCCGATGACCGGTAATCCCGCGGTCGACGGCATGATGCAGGCGTTCTCCAGCTACAGCCAGCGCAGCGGCCAGAGCACCGCCCAGCGCATCTCCGAGATCTCGCAGGCCTCGGCGTTCTTCAGCCTCGAGCCCGAGGGCCTGGCCATCGGCGCGGTGGTGTTCCCCAAGGCCGGCACCCGCATGGCCGAGGATATGGCGAAGTACGGCACGCCGCAGCTCGACCCGGCGTTCGCCGGCACGGCGCCGTCGGGCACGGCGATGATGTTCGCGTTCGCCATGACCCCGCAGCCCCAGCCGGCGCCGAGCATGATCGACGCGCGCAAGATGATGGCCGAGGGCTGGGGCGCGCTGACCGGGCGCGACGCGGTCGCCATCGAGGCGGCGATCGCAGCGTTCCAGAGCGAGAACGCGGCGCTGTACGACGGTCATACGCTGATGGCGCTCGGCCGCGAGCCCGGGGCGCTGTTCGGCTTCGAGGTCGCGTCGCGGCTGCAGAGCGGCAAGTCGGCGCGCGACGCCTGGAAGGTGTGGTCGGCGGGCTTCACCCCGGAGGCGGTGCTGGGCGCGGAGTTCTCGAAGTTCGTGACCTGGAGCTTCACGCCGGACGCGGCGACCGTCGACGGCGTGGCGGTCGACCGCTGGACGATCGCGCCGGGGGCCGAGGCCAAGGCCCGGATGGCCAAGGACATCAAGCCCGAGGTGCAGGCGTTCGTCGACCAGACGCTCGGCGGCTGGTACCTGAACATCGACCGCGCCGAGGCCGAGGGCCGCGTCATCTTCACGATCGCCCCGAAGGCCGAGGCCAGCTACATGCAGCGGGCGATCGCCGCGGCGCAGGGCAAGGGCTCGATCGCCGGCAATCCGGGCCTGACCCGCGTGCTCGGCCGCGACCCGAAGACCACCGGGGTGCTGGCGATCGACGTGCGCGAGGGCCTCGAGTGGATGCGCGACCTGGCGAAGTTCGGGGCCCGCACCGAGAACTTGCCGCAAAACCTCGGCACCGACCTCGGGGACTTCTACTTCACCATGCGCTACGCCGAGGGCGGGGCGATGGTGATGGAGTACGTGTTCTCGCAGCAGATGATCACGCAGATCAAGGCGCTGATTCCGGCATGACCGGCAGGCGCCCCAGCGAGCGCGGTCCGACGGTGGCCGGCACATAGTTGCCGCCGGACAGCGCGAACTTGAAGGCCTCCTCGGCCGAGATGTCGAGGGGCACGCAGCGGTCGCGGGCCACGAACACCAGCCGGCCGGCGGTCGGGTTCGGGGTGCCCGGCACGAACACGCAGCACAGCTCGGGGTTGCCCTCGACGCCGTCGCCGCTGGTAAAGCCGAGCTCGAGCGAGGCCTCGCGGTCGCCGGGGATCAGCACGACCTTGGCGTACATGCCCTCCTTGCCGCCGGGCGTGAGCGTGATCTGCTTCCAGGCCTCGTAGATGTCCTTGAGCACCGGCACCTTGCGCAGCAGCACGTCGAGCCAGCGCAGCAGGTAGCGGCCGAGGATGCTGTTGACGAGCACGCCGAGCACGTAGATCACGGCGATGGCGACGGCGACCCCGAGGAAGGGGGTGTCGACGCCGAACAGCGCCTTCAGCGGCTCGCGGGTCAGCTTCTCGACGTACCAGACGACGACCACGGTGATCACGATCGGGATCGCCGAGAAGACGCCGGTCAGGAAGGTGTTTCGCAGGTGGCGCTTGAGCCAGTTCATCGCCGCGGGATCTTAGCCGCATCAGCCGGCGTAGGAGTCGTCCTGTTCGATCTTGCTGAGCACCCAGTCGAACTCGCCGCGGGTCAGGTGGGCGCCGCAGTACTCACAATTGCCGGCCATCGAGACCCGGTCGAGCGGGGCGCCGCAGCCCGGGCAATTGGCGTCGGCGGCCTTCGGGGCGCCGCGCACCTGGGCGCCGCGGATCAGCGTCCAGTACTCGCTGTAGGCGCGCCGCTTGCTGGCGCTGCCGGACAAACGCTTGTTGTCGTGCTCACGCACGGTGTAGTCGAGGCCGGAGGCCCACAGGCGCAGCGTGATCGCGTCGAAGTGGCGGTCACGCGTCAGCTTGACGATGGCGATGCGGGAGATCGCCATCTGCTCGAGCACGTTGCGCAGGCGCTGCTGCTTGTAGGCGGTGATCCAGTAGCCGAGGTAGTTGAAGAGTGAGTCGGAGACGAAGGGCCGCACGGGCCGCAGGTCGCGGGCGCTCCAGGCCGCGTTCAGCTCGCGGTAGATCGCGCGCAGGCGCTGCTCGATGCGCTCCGGCGCGGCGCTCGGGTCCTCGGTGATCAGCGCGGTGTGCAGGGCCTTGATCCGCGGGTCGAAGATCGTCGGCGCGTCGGTGCCCTGCTCGGCGTGGTCGGCGGTCAGCGCCGGCGGCCGTGTCTCCTCCTCGAGCACCGTGACCCGCCTCAGGGTCCAGTCGAAGCGGCCGCCGCCGACCTCCTGGTGGCAGAAGCTGCAGCGCTGGTCGTCACTGGCCGTGAACGGGGCGCCGCAGCCGGGGCAGCGAAACTCCTGGACCTCGCCGGGCGGCTTGCTCTGGACCTCGTTGCCGCGCTCGACCTGCCAGCGCTCGCGCACGTAATAACCGGTCGGGCCGCCGGGACCGCGGGCGGTGTAGTTGGCCTCGAACTCGAGCTCGACGTGGACCTTGCTGCCGGGTTCGTCGTGGACCTGCACGGCGCAGACCCGCATCGCGCCGATCACCACGCCCTCGATCGGGACGCCGATCGGGCCGCGCTCGAGCATCGCCGTGCGCGCGCCCTGGTTCACGTAGGGGGCGAGCGCGGCCATCTGCGCGGGGTCGCTGCGGGCGGCGTGGACCCGGGCGTACAGCGCATACATGAAGTCCTCGAAGAGCACGGCGGAGAACTCGGGGTCGCGCTTGCGGAGCTTGTCGAAGCCCGGGGGCTTGCGGCGCTGCTGGTGGTGCTGCTCTCCGAGCTGCGCGTCGCCGCCCGACCAGGCGTCGCGCTGCAGCTTGTTGGCCTGATTCATGTGCCAGTAGCCGAACAGCAGCAGGCCGATCAGCAGGGGCACGCCGATCTTCGGGTAGGCGAAGATGAAGCGAAGCAGGAGGTAGAGGGCGAGGCCGCCGTCGCTTCCGCCGCTCGAGCCGCTCGAGCCGCCGCCGCTGTAACCACCGCCGCCGCCGCCGCCGCCCGAATAGCCCTGACCGCCGCCGGGTCGTGCGGCGGCCTCGAGCGCGATGAGGGCGACCGTGATGGCGGTCGTGACGATCAACAGGTGGCGGCCGCGAAGTTTCACCCGTCCACCTCGTCGGAGAGCTCGTTCTCGTCGTCGTGCTGGCGCGGCAAGTGCTCGCCGCACAGCTTGCCGAGCGCGACCAGCAGCGGGGCGACGGCGCTGGCATGGCCGCCGCGAGCGACGACCGCTTGCAGCGGCGCGGTGGCGCGCGTCCAGGTCTCGGCGGGCACGGACTGGCGCACGCCGAGGTCGGCGAGCACGACGGCGTGGCGCTCGGCGACGGCGACATAACAGAGCACGCCGCTGCGGCCGCGGGTGTCGGCGACGCCGCGGGCGACGAAGGCGGCGCGGGCCGCTCGCAGCACCCAGGCTTCACGGCGCTTGCGTGGGGTCAGGGCGCGCTCGAGCAGCGGCCAGCTGCTGCCGAGATAAGCGGTGAGCAGGCCGGCGAGCAGCGGGTCGAGGATGAACCAGTGGAGGCCGAAGGCCGGCTCGCCGTAGAGGAGGAAGGTGAGGCAAGCGAGCGCCCCGAGCACGCCGAAGAGCGCGCCGACGTGGAGGTAGTGGCCGGCGCGGGCCTCGACGACGACGACGAGCTCGGCGGCGGTCTCGGCCTCGAAGGCAGCGATCGCCCGGGTGAGGGCGGCCTTGCCGTCGCCTGCGAGGAAGGACATCGCCGAGGATTGTCGGTCACCGGGCGCTACTTGACCAGCGCCCCGGACCGGCGCGGACATGCTCGTAAAAGCGAACAAAGGGGCCTTGACGCGCGAACTACACGTGTAGTATTACAGATGTAGTCATGACCGAGAGCCATCAGCTCAGCGACCTGCAGCTCGACCTGCTGCGGATCTTGTGGGACCGGAGGGAGGCGACGGCGCTCGAGGTGCACGCGGCGCTGGTCGAGCAGAGCCGCGAGCTGGCGCCGACGACCGTGTCGACGATGCTGACGCGCCTCGAGAAAAAGGGGCTCATCACCCACCGCGTCGATGGCCGGCAGTACATCTTCCGGCCGCTCGTCAGCGAGCCGGAGGTGCGCCGCTCGATGCTGGCGCGCCTGACCGACTACTTCTTCAAGGGCGATGTGGCGGCGCTCGTCAGCCACCTCGTCGACAAGCACGAGGTCACGCATGGCGACGTGGCCGAGCTCGAGCAACTCCTGGCGAGGCGGGCTGGACCCGCGGAGGAACCTGACGATGACTGAGTCATTCACCTTGACCGCGCTGTCCTGGCTCGCCACCTACCTCGTGCACAGCACGCTGCTGATCGGCTGCGTCTGGGCCTTCACCGGCGCCTGCAGCTTCGACAGCCTGACCCGCAGCCTGCTGTGGAAATTGGCGCTGGTCGGCGGCCTGTTCACGGCGACCCTGCAGACCGGCCTCGGCGTGCAACCGGCGCTCGGCCTGCTCACGCTCAGCGAGCCGGAGGCGCCGATGGAGCTCGCGCCGCCGGTGCACGTGATGGCCGAGCCGGAGCAGGAGTCGATGTTCATCAGTATCAATGATAGCGAGCTGCTGCTGATCTCCGGGTCGCAGGTGCTGCGCATCGACGAGCAGGGCCCGTGCATCGGGCCGGGCTGCGAGATCCCGGAGTGGGTCTCGCCGGGGCTCGGCATGGCAGGCCTCGGCGACGAGACCTTCACGCCGGGTGAATTCTTGCTGACGATCAGCGAGCCGCACCACATGCCCTCGCCGCCGATGATGCCGATGATGCCGATGCTCACGACGCCGGAGAGCCCGGCTGTGGTCGCGGATGAGCCGGTCGGTGAGAGCGGCGCGGCCTGGCTGCTCGGACTGTTCGTCGCCGGCGCCGGCGCGTCGCTGCTGCGCCTGGGCTTCATGGCCCGCGCCCTCAAGCGATCGCTGCGCGGTCGCACGCCGCTGCTCGTGGGGCCGCTGCACGAGCGCCTGGCCGCGCTGGTCGCCCGGGCGAGGATCCGCCGCATGCCGCTGCGATTGACGGTGTCGAGCGCGCTGCGCTCCCCGGTCGCGCTCGCCAACGGCGAGATCGTGGTGCCGCCCGAGGCGCTCGAGCTCGAGGCGCGCCAGCAAGAGGCGATGCTCGCCCACGAGCTCGCCCATGTGCTGCGCCGCGACCCGGCGTGGCTGGTGCTGGCGGCGGTGATCGAGGCGCTGCTGTTCATTCAGCCGCTCAACCGGGTGGCCCGCCGTGGCATGCAGGAGGCCGCGGAGGAGCTCAGCGACGACTGGGCGGTGCGCCACATCGGCAGCGGCCTGCACCTCGCGCGCTGCCTCACCGAGGTCGCCGGCTGGCTCGAGCGCGGCTCGAAGCGCGTGCGACTCGCCAGCCCGATGGCGAGCGAGGGCGGCTCGCTGCTGGTCCGTCGCGTGCGGCGTCTGCTCGCGCCGCAGCCCGGCGCGCGGGGTCGACTGGCGGGTGCGTCACGGGTGCTGCTCGGCCTCGGCTTGCTGCTCGCGGTGGCCCTCGGCGCCCCTGGGTTTGCGCCCCCGCTGGCGATGGCCTCGTCGCCCGAGCTGCCGGTCGCTCCGGCGCCGCCGGCGGTGCCCGAGCTGCCTGTGATGGCCGTGATGCCTGACATGCCCGAGGTGCCGGCGGTCCCCTTCATGGCTTCCCTGGCGGCGCATGACATGCCGGTGCTCGCGGCGCGCTCGGCTGCGCGTCGGTCCGATGAGACGGATGTGCAGCGCGGTGCGGCGGTCGAGTCGCCATCCGGACGCGAGCGTCGGCTCGCGCGGCGCGCCAGTCGGCTCGAGCGTCGCGCTGAGAAGCTGCGCGAGCGCAGCGGGACCGGCGAGCCGCCGCGGCAGGTCTTCGTGCTCCGTGCCGAGGATGTCGGCGCCACGCTGCCGCACATCCGTGGGATCGATCGGGAGCAGCTGCAGCGGCTCGTGGCGGACGCGCGAAGGATCGCCGTGCCGAGCGAGCAGGAGATGCGCCGGATCGAGGCCGATGCCCGCAAGGTCGAGGCGGATGTGCGGCGCATGGTCGCGCCCAGCGCGGCGAAGATGCGGCGGATCGAGGCGGATGCGCGGCGGATCGAGGCAGATGTGCGGCGCATGGTCGTGCCGAGCGCGGCGGAGATCCGGCGGATCGAGGCGGATGCGCGGCGCATCGAGGCGGATGTGCGGCGCATGGTCGTGCCGAGCGCGGCGGAGATCCGCCGAATCGAGGCGGACGCGCGGCGCATCGAGGCGGATGTGCGCAGCATGGTCATGCCGAGCGAGAAAGAGATCCGCCAGATCGAGGCGGATGCGCAGCGGATCGCCGAGCGGGCCGCGCGGGCGATCGAGCGTGAGGCCGAGGGGATGGCGGCGTCGATCGAGCGTGAGGCCGAGCAGATGGCGGCGGCGATCGAGCGAGAGCTCCACCGCGAGTTCGGGCGCATGGACGACTCGGAGCAGTGCGACGATCCGCAGCCGCCGCAGCCGCGCGGGATGGCCCCGATGGCCCCGATGGCCCCGATGCCGCCCATGCCGCCGATGGCCCCGATGCCGCCCGGTGCCGGGCCGCGCGGGCGGGCGATGCCGCCGATGCCGCCGGGTGCAC
>NZ_JACCSO010000408.1 GCF_013812955.1 Nannocystis sp.
GCTCGCTGTGGGGCGCCAGCGAGGCCGACGGCGATGATGCCGAGGATGCCCGCGACCTGCAGGATGGCGCCGCCGGCCGAGGGGCGGGGGCGCAGCTGCGGCGGGCCAGGCATCCGCCACAGGGTAACAAAAGCCGGGCAGGGCCGGGGTGTGTGGACAAAGGCGCGGGCGCTGTGTAGACAGGCCATCCGTGAGCGACGAAAAGAGCAAGGCCGAGCCCGCTGCACCCCCTTCAGGGTCCCCCGCGGGCACCGGAGAGCGCATGGACCTGCCGAGCTTGAGCCGCGGGCGCACCAAACGGCGCGCCGGCCAGGAGCCGCAGGAGGACGCGTTTCAAGTCGGTGTGAAGGAAGTCGGGCGCAGCGCGGCCAAGAGCGGGCGCACGGTGGTGATCGCCAGCGTGCTGGGCCTGGGCGCGGTGGTCGCGGTGATCGTGCTCTACGCGCAGCGCCAGAAGGGCTCGGCCGAGGCGACGGCGCTGCTGGCCGAGGCCGCCGCGTACGAGGCGCGCGCCGAGGTCGGTGACCCGCAGCTGCTGCTCGGCAAGTCGGGCCGTCCGCCGCCCTCGCCGGTGGTCAAGGACGAGGCAGCACGCGCGGCCGCGGTCGAGGCCGCGCTCAAGGAGCTGTCGAACAAGGCGCCCGGCGGCGCGGCGGAGGTCGACGGCATCCTGATCGGCGCGGCTCGCCTGATGCGCGAAGGCAAGGCGGCCGAGGCCCAGGTCGAATATCAGCGCTTCCTCGAGGCCGCGCCGGCCGGGCATCCGCTGCGCTGGGCCGCGCGCGAGGGGCTGGGCTTCGCGATCGAGGCCCAGGGCGACCTCGATGGCGCGCTCAAGCAGTTCACGACGCTGGCCGGCGAGAAGGGCGTGTTCTACCGCGACATGGGCCTGTGGCATCAAGGCCGCGTGCTCGAGCGCCAGGGCAAGGCCGCGGAGGCGCTGGCGGTCTATCGCGCGTACATCGCCGAGTTCCCGCTGAGCGACCCCTCGCTCGCGCAGGCGGACGTGCGCAAGCGCCTCGAGCAGCTGGACCCGACCGCGGTGGTCAACCCGGCCCCCGATTCACCGCTGCAGATCATGGACGGACTGCCGTGAGCGTCTCGCCCGGGCCTGCACTTTCGGACAGGTCTCGAAGGCCAGCTAGACTGGTGCTCGCGGCTGCGCTGCTCGCGGGTATCACCGCGACCGGCTGCAACCGCGAGGAGCGGCGCGTGCCGGTCTATCCCGAGCCCCACGGCGGCGCGCGCCTCAACTTGAGCCCGGCGCTGATCACCCAGGTGACGCTGCCCGACAACTTCGTGCTGCGCCCGGACGAGTTCTCGGGCGTGGTGGTCGACGCGGCGCGCCGGCTGGTCTACGTCGGCAGCCGGGCGGGCTCGCTGCTGGCCCTGCGGGCCGAGGACGGGGCGATCGCGTGGGAGGTCGAGTTCCCGGGCGCGATCTCGAGCGAGGGTGTGCTGGCCGAGGACGGCGCGCTGCTGCTGCTCGGCACCGACAACGGCGATCTGATCGCCTTCGACCTCGAGACCCGCAAGCCGCGCTGGACCTACGAGACGCAGGGCACGATCCGCAACCTGCCGCTGGTGGTCGAGGGCGTGGTCTACATCGTCAACTCGCGCGACCAGATCTTCGCGCTCGACCTGCGCAGCGGCGCCTGGCGCTGGCAGTACGACCAGCCTTATCCGACCGACTTCACGGTCCACGGCCACGCGGGGCTCAGCTACTTGCCCCCCGAGCTCGCCCCGGAGGGTAACGGAGCCGGCGGCGGCGAGGCGGCCGGCACGGTGTTCACGGGCTTCAGCAACGGCAAGGTCGCGGCGATCGGCGCGTCCTCGGGCGAGGCGCTGTGGCTCGCCAGCGTCGCACCGGTCGAGGGCGGCGACTTCGCCGACGCTGACGGGACCCCGCTGATCATCGCCGAGCGCGGCGAGGTCGTGGTCGCCGGTCAGAACACCGGCGTCTACGGGCTCGCGCTCGCCGATGGCTCGCAGCGGTGGTTCCACGCGGTGCGCGGCGCCGGCTCGGTGGTCCGCGGTCCGCGCGGGCTTATGGCGTTTTCGTCGGCGCTCGAGGGCATCTTCGTGCTCGAGCACGGCGGTCGGGTCCGCTGGCGCCAGCAGACCAACCCGGGCTTCGTATCGGCGCCGCTGGTGGTCGGTGATGTCGTGTTCGTCACCCACGCGGAGGACGGCCTGCTCGCGTACGACGTCGAGACCGGCGAGTACCTCGGCGGCCTGGATCCCGGCAGCGGCATGTCGGGGCCGCCGGTCGCCGACCCGGTGTTTGGGCGGTTTTATGCGCTGACGAATCGCGGCGCGCTGATCTCGTTTCGGATGAACGAGCGCTGAGCAGCGAGCCCGGGTCGAGCATGCTCAGCGGGGGCGGGCGTCGAGCGTGGTATCGAGGGCGACGCGCTTGGGCTTCGCGCCGGTGAATTCGATCGTGGCCCACTCGCCCTCGACGCGCAGGCGGGCGGCCGGGTACGCGTCGCCGACGAGCGGGGCCTCGAGGGTGCGGCGGTGCAGGCCGCCGTCGCGGGTGCGCGCGACCAGGACAAACTGCGCGCGCCCGCCGATGGTGCCGCTGGCGAGCACCTGGGCCCGCGGCGCGGCCCCGGCTCCGCGGCGCCAGGCGTCGATCGGCGCGAGCTGATAGGCGGGCAGATAGCCGGCGCGAAACTCGTCGCCCTCGCGCGCGACGACCTGGGCCCAGCGCAGACACACACGCTCGCCCGCGGGGGCGCTGCAGCGGTCGACGAGGCCGAGGATCCACAGG
>NZ_JACCSO010000412.1 GCF_013812955.1 Nannocystis sp.
CTCGCTGCTGATCCCCTCGAAGTAGCCGATGAGCAGACAGCGGAAGTAGACGCCCGGAGCCAGGCCAGGCCGCCCCATCACCTCGGCGTAGAAGGGCGCACAGAGCCCTTCCACGAACCGGTCAAAGGCCTGCTCCCGTAGCAGCCGATCGAGTGCATCGTAAAACGGGTGCCCGAGCCCGCGGAGCTTGTCGTAGGTCAGGAAGAGGGTCGGCTGCTGGCCGTCGTCTTGTCCCATTGCCATGGCAAAGGCATTCTACCCGCATTCACCCGCACGCGCGATGTCGCGCCCTCTCGACGGGTCGCGACTTTTCGCGGCGTGGTTGCCGCAGCGCGTGGTTGTCGCATGGCGTGGTTGTCGCATGGCGTGGTTGCCGCGACTTTCACCACGGGCTGCTAGGGGAGGGCCTTCGGTGGCGGTACAGGCGGCGCCGAATGTTGACAAGACTCGAGACGCATTAAAGCCTGCCAGGTGTAACGCGGCGCTGCTGATTCAGAATCAAGTTCATCCTTTCTGCCCTGGCCAGTTCGAGCGCATTCCGGAATGGCCTCTTGTCTACTGGTGGCCTTTGTCGCTAATCCAATCCTTCCGCCTTCTGTCGAAAGTGGGCGACACGTCACCTGCCAAGTTCGGGCTGACAACTGGAAACAATCTCCGCTTCACTCGCATGATTTGGGAGGTCATACCGGACAAATTGAGGTCTAGATGGGCTCCGTTCATTTTCGGAGCCGAAGGCCGGCGCTGGGTTGACGAAGCAGTGCAGGTTCTCCAATGGGAGCGTCATGGCCTAGCAGTCAAGCTCAAGGCTGAATTCCAGTATGGCAGCTATTCCAAACAGATTCGCAACGAAGACACATATTTTCGTCGCGGCGTAGCGTTCTCCGCGATTGGCCATGAATTCTGCGCACGAGCCCATCGAGAACTCGGGATTATCAGCAATGTCGCGTCATCCGTTTTTCCGGAGAACATAGCCGATCTTGCCTGCCTGATGAATACGAGCAAAGCACGATCGATTCTATCCGACCTAAATCCAGGCATGCACTTCGAGGTCGGTGACGTCAACCGCCTCCCCCTCTTTCCGATCGCCAGCGCCAACGAGATCTTCGCAACCGTCGAGCACGCCTTCACCGAGCGCGAGTCGCATCGCGAACCCTCCGTCGAGTTCCGTCGTCCGGGAGCCTCGCCGTGGCGGCACGTGCAAGACTGGGCGCAGGTCGCCGTCGATCGGCCCGAGGGCGCGCCGCTGCCCGCCTACGAGCCCGAGCACGACCCGGAGCCCGCGACTGATCATCTTTCCAATGCGCTTGGCGTCGCGCTCGGCCGCTTCGGCCCCGCGGGTGAGGGCATCCTCGACCCAACGAAAGACAGCCCTGCGCACGCCCTGCCGGCGGGTGTCCTGTTTCTGGATGGCACGCTCGACGCGGAGGACCTTCGGGACAGCCTCGGCCACGCGGCGGCCCGACCGTTGCACCACGCTTTTGAAATGTACGGGGCTGCGGCCGCCCCGAACACCAGACTCCGCGCATACCTCATAAAGAATTTCTTCGAGCTGCATCGCAAGATGTACGAGAACCGGCCGATCCACTGGCCACTCTCGTCATCCGATCGAACCTTCGTTGCGTGGGTCACGATCCACCGCTGGGATGCCGACACGCTGCGCGTCCTGCTCGCCGACCACCTGCATCCGACGCTCACCCGGATCGACGGGGCGCTCGCCGACCTCCGCGCGGCCCGCGACGGGACCGACAAAAAAGCGGGCCGGGCCGCCGAGAAGCGCGTCAGCACCTTTCAAAAAGCCCGGGACGAGCTCGCACAGTTCATCGCCACTATCGAACAGTGCGCAGAGAAGGGCCCGCCGCCGCCGGATGCGAAGAAGCCGGAGCGCGAGGTGGATGCGCGGTACGTGCCCGACCTCGACGACGGCGTGATGGTCAATGCCGCTGCCCTCTGGCCGCTGCTGGCCCCGCAATGGAAGGACCCGAAGAAGTGGTGGAAGGAGCTGGCCACCGCGGACGGCAAGAAGGACTACGACTGGTCGCACTTGGCGATGCGCTACTGGCCGCGGCGCGTCGACGCGAAGTGCCAGCAGGACCCCTCGCTCGCGGTCGCGCATGGATGCTTTTACAAATATCATCCGGCGCGGGCGTGGGCGTGGGAGTTGCGGCTGCAGGACGAGATCGGGCCCGCGTTTCGCATCGAGGAGGCGCCCTACCGCGGCGATGGCGGGCATGAGGCGCACAGGACGGTGTTCCTCGCCGACCATACGGTCGACGCCCTGGCGGCCGTCGAAAAAGAGGCGCTGCGAAGGATCCGGAAGCACAAGCGGCGGCTCGGCGAGTTGGTGATGCTCGAGGCGGGGCTGTGGGGTGAGCGGCCCGAGCTGTGCTGGGCGCTCGAGCTGCGGGTGCTCGAGAAGCAGGAGCAGGACTTCTATCTGCGCGCGCCCGACGAGCCGGCGGCCCGGGCCGCGTTTGTGCAGCAGCACCCCGAGCTGGTGAAGAAGCGGCGGAATCTGCTCGAAAGTCTGCGCCCGAGCGACCTGCTGATCGGCGGGGACGAGGAGGAGGGCGCCGGGGCGGACGACGACGCGGGCGGAGAGGACGACGAGGCATGAACGACCTGCTTGGACCCGTCTCGGCGGTTTTGGAAGAAGACCTGCGGGCGGCGATCAGCCGCGGCGGACTGGTGGTCTGGCTCGACGCCGACGACAATTACTCGGGCTTCGTCGACCGCCTGATCGCCCGGCGCGCGGACGGCACCCTCCCCTATGATGTCCAGGCGTATCGCGGCAGCCACCTCGAGCTGATGCTGGCATTATCAGAGGACTCGTCGGGCGGCGTCGACAAGCCGGCGCGGGTCGTGCATATGCCGGGCTTCAATGTCGACAGCATCCAGCGCACGCCGATGCTCGAGCTCTACCTGGCAGGGTCGCGCTATCAGAAGGCGCTGGGCACGCTCGTCACCGACGCGGCGGCCGGCATCGCCGCGCCCGAGGCGATTGACGAATTTTTAAAGGGGGCCGGGCGGGCGAAGGATGGCGCGCTCGAGCGCGCGGATGTCTGGCTCACCGACCTCGCGGTCGCGCGCGAGGTCGGGCTGCGGGGCACGCTGATGATCATGCGGCTGCCGGCGCTGCTCGACGACCTGCTGGGCGGCGGCAATATCGCGGGGCAGATCAAGGCGCAAGACAACCTGCGCGCGCTGTGGGCCCACCTGGAGGCCACCACCGGGCTGACGGCGGCCTGGCGCGAGGGCATGCTGCTGCCCCAAAAGCCAGGTCCGGGCGAGCCCTCGCGGCGGCTCGCCGAAGATGTCGCATTCGCGGCGGCGAGCTGGGCGCTGGCCGTCGAATATGTCGACGACCTGCGGCGCGAGGCCAGGGACCCGAGGCTGGTGGCGATGCGCACATTGCCGCGCGCGCTGCTGGACGCCTGCCGCGGCCTCGCGGAGCACCTGCGGCGCGCGCAGCCGGAGTTCTATCAGCGCACCGCGCAGGAGACCGAGGACGCGTTGCCGGACGAGGTCGCCGCGGCGCGGGCCGAGGACCTCGGGCGCATCGATACCTTCGAGTTCGAGGAGAAGAAGGTCTACGCGGCCGCGCTCGCGGCGCTGGTCGAGGGGCGCTGGGAGGTGGCGCGCACGTGGGCGCAAGGAGCGCCTCGACGGCTCCTCGTTCTGGATCGAGCTGCGCGGCTCGCTGCGGCGGCCGGCGTGGGAGGTCGTGCGCCAGGTGGCCACGCTGGGGCAGGCGATCGCGGCGGCCGGGCCCGCGCTGGCGGCGGATTCGCTGGAGGTTGCCGTGCAGCGATATGTGCACAGCGGCGCGTCGGTCGACCAGGCCCACCGTTTGCTCGAGCAGCGCTGGCACGGCGTCAGCGGGGCGCTGCTGCCCGGGCGCGAGGAGCTGCGCGCGCAGGTCGTGCGGACGCGGGAGCTGTGGCACGAATGGGCGGACAGTTGGGCCAGGGGCTTCTCGGCGCTGTGCAAGGCGCGCGGCTTCGTGCCGGCGCCGGCGCTGCAACAGCGCACCTTGTTCGAAGAGGTGGTGCGGCCGCTGACCGCGGGGACCGGCACGACCGTCGTGTTTCTGGTCGACGCGCTGCGCTACGAGATGGCGGAGGAGCTGCGGCGCGAGCTCGGCGACCCCGGGGCGACGACGATCGAGCTGCGGGCGCGGCTGGCCGAGCTGCCGAGCATCACGGCGGTCGGCATGAACGCGCTGGCGCCGGTCAGCGAGCGCGGCAAGCTGCGTCCTGCGCTGCGCGACGGGGCGATCGTCGGTCTGCAGCGCGGCGAATATCGGGTCGACAATCCGGAGAGTCGCAAGCGGGCGATGCACGAGCGGGTCGACAAGGCCAAGTGCCCGTCGATGTCGCTCGATGAGCTGCTCGCCGACGACGCCGCCGCGCTCAAGCACAGGATCGCCGGGGCCAAGCTGGCGCTCGTGCACGTCGATGCGATCGACAGCGCGGGCGAGAAGGGCAACGGCCTGATGGTCTTCGAGCTGGTGCTCCAGCGCCTGCGCTCGGCCTGTAACCTGCTGCGGGAGGCGGGGGCGCGCCGCTT
Source organism: Nannocystis sp. (assembly GCF_013812955.1). Lineage (GTDB taxonomy): Bacteria > Myxococcota_A > Polyangia > Nannocystales > Nannocystaceae > Nannocystis. The sequence continues at coordinate 4,567 of NZ_JACCSO010000412.1, forward strand.
CGTGATCACGGCCGACCACGGCTTCCTGCTGCTCGACGACGCGGTCCGGCAGACCCAGGCGCACGGGCGCAAGATCGACCCGTGGCGACGGCACGTGCTCTCGCCGGTCGCGGCCGACCACCCGGGCGAGGTGCGGGTGCCGTTGTCACAGCTCGATTACGAGGGCGTCGACGGCGTGCAGCTGATGATGCCCGAGGGTATCGCGGTGTTCGATATCGGCAAGCGCACGCTGAGCTTCGTGCACGGCGGCGGCAGCCTGCAGGAGCGGGTCATCCCGGTGTTGACGATCGTGCACCGAAGCAGCGGCGCGGGCGGCGATGCGATGGCCTATGGCATCAAGGCCCGCGCGCAGGAGGGCGTCGCCGGGCTGCACTCGATCGCCGCGAAGGTCCATGTGCTCGCCCAGCACGCCCTCGACTTCGGCGGGCGCCGCCAGGTCGAGCTGGCGCTGCAGGTCGAGGGTGAGGCCGAGGTCCAGGTCGACGGTCTGCAGACCCGCGGCGGGGCGGTGGTGCGCGCGGGGTCGATCGTGGCGACCGTCGACGCCGAGTTCGAGGTGTTTTTCAAATTGGTCGGACCCCACGAGTCGCGGGTGCGGATCGCCCTGGTCCACCCGATGCACGAGGTCGAGGTCGCATCCTGCGTGCTCGAGGAGTTCTTCACGGTCTCGGCGGTCGGTGTACGGGTCGAGCCCCCGAAGGCCGCGACGGCGCCCATGCCCGCGGAGGCGCCGAAGCCGACAGCGACGGCCCGGGCGTGGCTGGAGGCGTTCACGGACGCCGGGGTGCGCGAGCTGTTCGAGCACCTGGCGGCCCACGGGGTCGTGACCGAGGACCAGGCGGCGAAGATGCTCGGCGGGGCGCGCGGCGTGCGACGGTTCTCGGGCGCGTTTGAAGAACATATTAAAAAGGCGCCGTTCATCGTCCGCATCGAGACGGTCGGCGGCGTCAAGCGCTATGTGCGCGAAGGACAGGAACGATGAGCCAGCTCAGTCAGCGCGACGTGGAACACATCTTCGAGTCGCTGCGCAAGGGCCTGGTGCCCGAGCGCGGGGTCGAGGCCTTCGCCCAGGGCATCGAGCGCCAGCGCAACGAGGTCCACCGCCAGCTCGAGCTCGCGGCCAACAATGAGGGCACCATCAAGTTCCTGCGCGGCGGCTACGGCTGCGGCAAGACCTTCATGGCAAGGCTTGCGGTGCTCGACGCCCAGGCGAAGGGCTTTGCGACCTCGTTCGTGGTCGTGTCCGACAACGACCTGAGGTTTCATCGCTTCGACGATGTCTATCGGAAAGTGGTGACCGAGCTCGGCACGGCCTCGTGCCCGCGCGGGGCGCTCGGCGACGTGCTCGATCGCTGGATCGGGACGATCGAGGAGGGGCTGATCGCCGGTGGGGCGGATGAGAACGCGGAAGATTTTGACGGCAAGGTCCGCCGTCGCCTCGACGAGGACCTGATGGCCGCGACCGGCGGCAACGCCCCGCAGGATTTTGTCAGGGCCATCCAGGCGATCTTCGACCTCAAGCAGAAGGGCCAGGTCTCGGAGGCCGGCTCGCTGATCTCCTGGCTGTCGGGCAGCGGCAACGTCGGCGCGGCCGCCAAGCGCCTGGCCGGCGTCAAGGGCGACATCGGGAGCCGCGACGCGCTCGACTACCTGCGCGGCGTGCTGGCGATCGTCAAAGCCGCCGGCTACAAGGGTTTAGTAATTGTCATCGACGAGGCCGAGACGATCCTGCGCATGCGCAAGGACTCGCGCCACAAGTCGCTCAACGGCATCCGCCAGATCGCCGACGCGGCCAGCAGCTACCATGGCCTGCTGTGGGTGTTCACCGGCACCCCCGACTTCTTCGACTCGCGGCACGGGGTCGCGGGCCTGGCCCCGCTGCACGAGCGCATCGCGTTCATGAAGCAGGGAAATCGCGTCAACCCGCGGCAGCCCCAGCTCGAGCTCGTGCCCTTTGACGCCGCCCGCCTGCGCGCCGTGGCCCTGCGCCTGCGCGAGCTGTACCCGAGCCGCAGCCCCGAGCGCATCACCAGCCGCCTGAGCGACGAGTTCATCGACCGCCTGGTGGCCGCGGTCACCGCCGGCTTCAAGGGCGACGTGGGCGTGGTGCCGCGGCAATTTCTGAGGGAGTTCGTGAACCAGCTCGACCTGGTCGACGACGACCCCGACTACGAGCCGATGCGCGAGTACGGCTTCACCCCCGCCGAGCTCAAGCCCGAGGAGGAGCTGGCGATCAAGGGCCAGCCCTTCGTGCCCGAGGACGGCGACGAGGGCCCGGTGCCGGTCGAGGAAGTGTTCTAAAGGCTTCGCGCTGGGGGATTTCGATGCAGGTTCCGCATCACATCAAGGCGTTCCGGGATGCACTACGGGCCGTGCCTCCAAGGCCAATCCCGATCCCCGGGACCACTTCGCCTATCGTCGGCCTTCCTGGGATCCGGGATTCGACCCGTATCCAGTACAACAAGCATGAGTTTCAGGAGCTAGTACCGCCGGCCCGAAGTTCTCCAAGGGTGTGCCATTCCTGGATCCACGCGTAGGGCAGCCTGCGCACCCGGGAATAAAGGAAGTGCGAAAACGATCTCCTTGGCATGCC
>NZ_JACCSO010000440.1 GCF_013812955.1 Nannocystis sp.
CAGGACTACCTGGCCACCATCGAGTCGCGCTTCAACCAGGACTACAGCGCCGAGATCCGCCGCCCCGTGATCCCCTACGCGCTGTACGTGCGCAGCCGCCTCGGCATCCGCGACACCACCCGCGCCCGCAGCCTGCTCAAGGAGCTGCCGCTCGCCAAACACTCGCTGGAGACCCTCGGCTGGCTGCTGCCCGTGCTCGGCGACGGCCCCGAGCGCAAGGCGATCCTCGCCCACCTCGGCAACCAGGTCCGCGAGACCGCCGGCGCCGCCCACTTCAGCACCAGCTACAGCGACGGCGCCCACCTGATCCTGCACTCCGATCGCCGCACCGACGGGGTGCTGCTCGCGGCCCTGATCGACGCCGACCGCGGCTCCGACCTGATCCCCAAGCTGGTCCGCGGCCTGCTCAACCAGCGCAAGGCCGGTCGCTGGAACAACACCCAGGAGAACGCCTTCATCCTGCTCGCGCTCGACCGCTACTTCGCCGTGTTCGAGGCCGCCACCCCCGACTTCGTCGCCAGGGCCTGGCTCGGCAGCGCCTCCGCCGGCCAGCACCACTTCAAGGGCCGCACCACCGAACAACACCGCGTCGAGATCCCGATGGCCACCCTGATCAAGCAGGGCCCCGCCGACCTGGTGCTCGCCAAGGACGGCCCCGGTCGCCTCTACTATCGCCTCGGCATGCGCTACGCCCCCGCCGACCTCGAGCTGGCACCCGCCGACTTCGGCTTCGTCGTCGAACGCAAGTACGAGGCCATCGACGACCCGAAGGACGTGCGCCAGAGCCCCGAGGGCGACTGGCACATTCGCGCGGGCGCGCGCGTGCGGGTCACCTTGACGATGGTCGCCCAGGACCGCCGCTATCACGTCGCCCTCGTCGACCCGCTGCCCGCCGGGCTCGAGGCCGTCAATCCCGCCCTCGCGGGCTCCGCCCAGCCCGACCCCGACACCACCAACCAACCGGGCCCGATGAAGCACCGCTGGTGGTGGTGGGGGCCCTGGTACTCACATCAAAACCTGCGCGACGAGCGGGTCGAGGCCTTCACCACCCTGTTGTGGGAGGGGGTGCACACCTACAGCTACATCGCCCGCGCGACCACCCCGGGCACCTTCATCGTCCCCCCTGCAAAGGCAGAGGAGATGTACGCTCCGGAGACCTTCGGGCGCAGCGGGACCGACCGCGTGCTCGTCGAGTGAGCCCAGGCGCCAGCCACGGCGGATCCACGGCTCCCGCGCTCAACAGCCCCGCTTGCCTCGCCGACGTCTGCGCATGTGCATTTTGTCTGCACCCGCAAATGACGGCGCGAGTTGCGAACCCGCGTGTGGGCACCGCCGGCACCTGTAGTCCTGTGTCATCCCGACACGTACGGCTGTTGCCGCAACTTTTTGGATCGCGCGCCAACATTTACACGGCGATACAAATGGATCGCTGCCCCGCAAAGCCACGCAGATGCTCGCACAGCCGACGATGCCGCGACTCTCCACTACCGCTGCGGCCCTTCGCGGGCCACGTCCACGCCCCGAGTCGCCCCGCGCGGACCGGGACCTCGCGGCTCCCGGCCACCTCGAGCGACAGCGCCTCGACGCGCGCGACGCCACATCGGCCTCCGCTCGCGCTTGCCGCACCTCCCCGCGGCGCTCCCGCGTGGTGGCCGGGTTTGCATGCTGGACGTATAGACTGACTCATCGCAATGCGGCGCCTGCATTCCATACCCGGCACCCAGGTGCTCGCGGCCTTGCCGGTGCTGCCGCTGCCCAACGTCGTGCTCCTGCCCGGCATGATGCTGCCCCTCAACGTCCACGAGCCTCGCTACCTCGAGCTCGTCGACTTCGTGCGCCAGACCGGACAGCACATCGGCATCCCCCTCCTTCGCCCCCCCGGCGCCGAGGACTCGATCCCGCCCCTCGCCGCGCTCGGGCCGCTCGGGCCGCTCGGGCCGCTGGAACAGGTCGACCCGGTCGAGCCGGTGATGGGCGTCGGTCGCCTCGTCTTCCACGTCGCCCTCCCCGACGGTCGTCGCATCATCCGCCTCGAGGGTGTCGGCCGGGTCCGGATCCAGCGCGAGCAGCCCGGCAAGCGCGTGTTTCGCGAGCTCGCCGTCACCCCGCTCGGCGAGCCGCTGCCCGCCGACGCCAGCCAGATGCTGGCCCTCAAGTCCCACGTCGAGCGCATCGCCGGCTTCTGCGGCGACGACAGCGAGAGCCTGCTGTCGCTGCTCGCCCTGCGCGACGACCGGGTCTTCCTCTACTCGCTGACCGCCTTCCTGCCGAGCCTCGAGCTGCTCGCCTGCGACCTGCGCCAGTGGGTGCACGACGAGCACCTGCTCGTGTATCTGCAGCAGCGCAGCCTCGCCGCCGAGGACGCCGACGCGCGGGCCCGGTTCCTGCTCGAGCGCACCACCACGATCCTCGATCGCCTCGGCGAGACCAAGCTGCAGACCGCCGGCGCGCTCTACAACTGACACCTGCGTCCGTGCTGCCGACGCCTGGACCGGCCTCGATCGAGCTGTCCGAGAGGACAGGTACACTCGCGCGCTCGCCGGACCCGTCACTCGCCAGAGCCGCGCATCACCATCCGACCGTGATCGTCGACGAGCTCGGCTCGTCGACCCCAGAAAACGTCGGTGGTCACGCAGCGCAAGTGACCCCATTCAGATGGTACGGACATGACCATACAATCATGGATCTTCCCTGGCGAGGTCTATAACCCTCATGGTGCAATGCATTGTGCGCAGCCCGCACACTTCGTTCCGGCATGGAGAAAACCGCGAAGAGCTCCCATTCCCCCCGGCCCAGCAGCCACCAGAACAACGCCCAGCGCCGCCAACGCCAGTGCTGGTCCCGCGCACTTGCACGCGCCCCTCAGCCTCTTCAGTCTTCGGTATTCAGGAGCATCGATGGTCCGCCTCCCCCTGTCGTCGTCCCTCGCGCTCTTTCTCCTCGCTTGCACCCCCCATTCCGCCACCGCCGCCCCGGCGAGCGACGGCCCGACGAGCAGCGGCCGCAGCCCGGCCGCAGCCGCGCAGCCCCCCGCGCCGGCCACCCCGCCGCCCATCGCCAGCACCACCCCTGGCGGCACCAAGCAGGTCGCCAACACCCCCGGCGCCGGCGCCAACAAGGCGATCACCAACACGCCCGGCGCCACTTCACCGCGCCCCCCGCTGCCCCGCCCCGAACCGCCGAAGGTCGACTGGCAGTCGCGCGTGGCGATCGCGATCGAGAAGTTACAGACCGAGGCCCCCGAGCTGCTGACCCGGCTGGGTGCGCTGCAGCCGACGCGCTCGGGCGCCGACGGCATGCTCTTCACCCAGCCCGAGCTGCATGATCCACGCGCCGCCCCGATCCTACTCCAGCGCCTGCTCGCGGGCGCCGATCCGGTCAAGGTCCGCTGCGCCATCGTCGACGCCCTGCCCGCGACCGGCGGCGACTGGCAGGAGGGCGCCGCCGCCCTGATCGCGGTCGACAGCTCGGCGAAGGTCCGCAAGCAGCTGGTCGAGGTCATGCGCTACGCCGGCGACCACGCCGTGCAAGGCCTGCGCCTCGGCTTCAAGGACGAGGACCCGGAGATCAACATCGCCGCCGCCCGCACCGCCGGCTTCAGCCGCCAGGGCCCCCAGCTGTTGCCCGAGCTCTACTCGAGCACCTTCGACACCGACTGGGACCTGCGCGCCGCCGCCGTCCAGGCGCTCGGCATGCTCAAGCTGCCCCAGTCGCGCGACGTGCTGATCAAGGCCCTCGCCGACGAGTCCCGCGACGTGCGCCTCCAGGCCCTGCTGGCCCTCGAGCAGCTCGACCCCGAGGGCCTGCTCGAGCTCCCCGAGCTCGAGCGCCTCGCCCACGATCGCAAGAGCCACCGCATCGCCCGCAAGGCCATGACCCTGCTGCAAAAGCACCAGCGCGCCGCCAAGGCCCGGGCCAAGGCCAAGGCCAAGGCAGACAAGGCCGCCAAGGCATCCGGCGGCGATCCGCCCCCGCTGCTCGCGGTCCCCTCGAACTGAGCCCGCGACGCGCTCCCCCGGATCGCCCGCTCAGCGCTCGAGCTGTCGCGATTCTCGCCGCCGCGTCGCCGCGTCGCCCCGTCGCCCCGTCATGGCTGCGGAGTCACCGGGGACATGGCCGCCCACTGGCCCGCCGCCGCCGCGCTCGAGTAGACTGCCGCCGCCCGATGACAACAGCCGGCCGACATCCTCCCATCGTGGTCGCCCCCGTCGAGGTCGAGGTCGCCGTCGTCGGCACCGGCTTCTCCGGCCTGTGCATGGCGATCAAGCTCAAGCAGGCCGGCATCGAGTCCTTCGTGGTGCTCGAGAAGGCCGAGCGGGTCGGCGGCACCTGGCGCGAGAACACCTATCCCGGGGCCGCCTGCGACGTGCCCTCGCACCTCTACTCGTTCTCCTTCGAGCAGAACCCGACCTGGACCCGCGCCTTCTCGCCGCAGCAGGAGATCCTCGCTTACCTCGAGCGCTGCGCCGACAAGTACGGGGTCCGGCCGGCGATCCGCTTCGGCTTCGCGGTCGAGTCTGCCAGCTTCGATCAAGACACCGGCCGCTGGACGGTCCGCGCCCGCGACGGTCGCATCGTGATCGCCCGCGCCCTCGTGCTCGGCAACGGCGCGCTGCACGTCCCCGCCTTCCCCGACATCGCCGGCCTCGACAGTTTTAACAAGGGCAAGTGCTTTCACTCCGCCCGCTGGGACCCCAGCTTCGACGCTCGCGGCAAGCGAGTCGCCCTGATCGGCACCGGCGCCAGCGCGATCCAGATCGTGCCCGAGCTCGCCGGTCTCGCCGGCAAGCTGCACCTGTTCCAGCGCAACCCCGCGTGGGTGCTGCCCAAGCCCGACCATGCGATCGGCGGGCGGGCCCGCTCGCTCTACGCCCGCCTGCCCGCGCTGCAGCGGCTCGTCCGCGCCTCGATCTACTGGCAGCTCGAGTGGCGCGCGCTCGGCTTCTCCAAACCGCAGATCCTGAGGCTCGCCGAGCCGGTGGTGCGCCGCTACATCGCCGCCAAGGTCCACGATCCGGCCCTGCGCGCCGCCCTGACCCCCGACTATCGCATGGGCTGCAAGCGCATCCTGCTGTCCAACGACTACTACCCCGCGCTGCAGCGACCGGGCGTCGAGGTGATCACCGAGGGCATCGCGCGCATCGAGCCCACCGGCGTGCGCACCCGCGACGGCGTACTGCGCGAGGTCGACGCGATCGTGCTCGGCACTGGTTTTCGCGTCAACGAGTACCTCTCCTCGATCCACGTCACCGGTCCTGGCGGCCGCGAGCTCAACGCCAGCTGGCAGGGCAACCCCGCGGCTCATCTCGGCATCACCGTCGCCGGCTTCCCCAACCTGTTCCTGCTGATGGGCCCCAACACCGGCCTCGGCCACAACTCGATGATCTTCATGATCGAGGCCCAGGTCCGCTACGCGCTGCAGTGCATCACGACCCTGCGCGAGCGCGGCCTCAAGACCATCGAGGTCCGCGCGGACATCCAGGAGGCCTTCAACGCCGAGCTGCAGGCCAAGCTCGGGCGCAGCGTGTGGGCCAGCGGCTGCCACAGCTGGTACCAGGGCGACAACGGCCGCAACTCTGCCACCTGGCCCGGCTTCACCGTCGACTACTGGCGTCGCACCCGACGCCCGCGCCTCACGGACTTCACGCTGCGCAGCTGAGCGCCGCGAGCGACCAAGCCGCGGCGCAACAGTGATACGGTCGGTTCGATGCCGCCTACCGTCGCGCTCCAGGTGTCTCTGTATTGCGCAGTGCTCGCATCGGGATGCTCGGCCGCCAAACCCACGACGACAACCTCGCCGCCCCCGGTCGCCGAACCGATCACCGTCTCGTCCACGGACGTGCAGGTGCATGGCTGCGTCCGCATCGACGGGGCGCCCGCGCTGCAGGCATCGCTCGAGACCGGCTTGACCATGGCGAAAGCCGAGCCGATCCCGCTCGATGCGACCGGCTGCTTCTCGTTCACGCGCCCGGTCGGTGCGGTGCGTGGTCTGGAGGCCACCGCGCCTGGCCGCGGTCGCGTGGTCCAGGCATTGCTGCCGATCGCCGGGATGATCGAGCTCGAGCTGTCGTTGCCGCCCGCCGGCGCGACCGCTGCCGCCGAGATCCGCAGCCAGGACCTCGCCAGCCGCCTCGCGGACATCACAGGTTGGTACATGACGACGCTGCGCGGCCAGCCCTCGTCCGCCCACCTCGAGATGGTCGCCGCCCGTCACAGCGCCGAGGCCGATCCGAACGTGCGGGCCACGTACGGGCTCGTATACATCGCCCTGGCGCGCACGCCCGGCGCCCCCGTCGAGGCGATCGACGCCGCTCGCGTGCGCGAGGCCCTGGCTGCCCTCGACCCGACGCACATCGCGTGGAGCGTGGAGATGGAGGCGATCGTGCTCGCCGCGGGCGCCGGCGACGTCGATCCGACCTACCTCGAGCGCATGCTCGCCGGACACCGGGATCCGCAGGTGTACGGCGCCGCCGCCTACGTGCTCGCCAGCACGCGCACCGCCGCGAACGATCTCATCGGGGTCAGCGCCGCGCTCGCGAGTCTGCGCGCGCGTGGCGAGCCGTCCGTGTTCGGTCGGCTCGCGCTCACGCTCGACCCCGGCGACCTGCTCGCGCAGGGTCAGCCGCTGCCACCATTTGTGCTCCACCGCTCCGACCGGCCGGGGCAACTGGGCTCCGCCGATCTGCGCGGCAAGGTGTTCGTGCTGCACTTCTGGGCGACCTGGTGTCAGCCCTGTCTGACCCAGATCCCGCTGCTCGCCGCGCTGCGCGATCGCCACGCCGCCGAGGGCTTCGAGATCGTCAGCATCGCCACCGACGAGGCCGCGCAGACGGTGGCCGATTACCGCCGCGATCATCCGATGCCGTGGATCCACGCCTGGGAGCCGCCCGCGGTCGCCGAGGCGCTGCGCCAGACCTATCAGGTCAAGGATTCCTCGAAGACGATCATCGTCGATCGCCAGGGCATCGTGGTCGCCGAGGACCTCGCGCCGAAGGACCCCGAGTTCGCGGCCAAAGTCGCCGCCGCGCTCGCCAGGCGATGAGCGCCGCGCAGAACCCAGGCGCACAAGCCCAGGCGCACAAGCCCAGGCGCGGGCCTCATGCGCGCCGCCGCGCCGCGCCGCGCCGCGCAGTGTCGTGTAGGACATCCCGCCACGCGCCCGCGGCAAGAGTCACGGGGCGCCCGATCAAAATGTGAATTTCGCGCGGGCACTCGCTTGCGATGATGGCGTGTCATGCCTGCATTGCCCCGTAGAAGTCTGCTCCGCGGCCTCGGGATCGGCCTCGTCGCCGCTCCGTTCCTGAACCTGCTATCAGCGCCCCGCAGCCGCGCAGAGGGGCCCGCAGGGCGGCGGCTGATCGTGTTCTTCAGCCCGAACGGCACCGTGCCCAAGCACTGGGCGCCGACCGGCACCGAGACCGACTTCACGTTCCCCGCCGGCTCGATCCTCGAGCCTTTGACCTCCGTGCAGGACAAGTTGATCGTCGTCGAGGGCCTCGACTTCTTCGGCGCCGACAACCACGAGGGCGGCATGATGGCGATGCTGACCGGCGGCGGCACGCTCCAGGACGAGTCCGGCGGCGCCTCCATCGATCAATTCGTGGCCGGCAAGATCGGCCAGGAGAGCCGCTTCGCCTCGCTCGAGTTCGGCGTGCAGACCAGCGCCTGGGGAGCCGGCGCCCAGACCCGCATGTCGTATACCGCGCCCGGCGGCTGGGTCAGCCCCGACGACGACCCCGCCCACGTCTACAGCCGCCTGTTCGGCGACTTCATGGGCGGCGACGATGCTGCCGCTGCGCTGCGCGCCCGCCGGCAGCGCGTCGTCGACCTGCTCGTCGACGAGGCCACCGCCCTGCGCACCCGCCTCGGCACCGAGGAGCGGCCCAAGCTCGACGCCCACCTCGAGGCGCTCGCCAAGGTCGAGAAGGGTCTGATGGGCGGGGCCGGCTGCGCCGCGCCCGACGCCCCCGGCGCGGTCAACATCAACGACAACGCCAGCTTCCCCGACATCACCACCACGCAGATCGACATGATGGTCACCGCGCTCGCCTGCGACATGACCCGCGTCGCCTCGCTGCAGTGCTCGCACACCGTCAGCCCGACCGTGCCCTCGTGGCTGGGCATCGCCGACGGCCACCACTCGCTGTCCCACATCGACGACTCCAACGTCGCCGGCGTCGCCCAGTTCGTCCAGGCCGAGCGCTGGTTCGCCGAGCAGTTCGCCTACCTGGTCCAGAGCCTCGCCGACACCCAGGAGGCCGACGGCACCGGCAGCTTGCTCGACAACTCCGTCGTGGTCTGGGCCAAGGAGATGGGCGACTCGCGGCTGCACACCTGTCAGGGCGTGCCCTTCGTGCTCGCGGGCGGCGCGGGTGGACGGTTCAAGACCGGCCGCTACCTCAAGTTCCAGGGCGAGTCGCACGGCAAGCTCCTGGTCTCGCTGTGTCAGGCGATGGGCCTCGACACCAAGACATTCGGCAACCCCATGGTCGGCAACGGCCCGCTTCCGGGACTCGTATGATCATGCACAAGCACACCCGCATCCTCCCGCTCCTCCTCGCGCTGTCCGCTTGCAAGGGCGACGGCAGCAGCGACGACGCCGGCGGCTCCGGCTCCGGCACCGGCGACACCGGCGACACCGCCGGCGCCGACTGCCCGAGCGACGCCGAGTTCTTCGAGGCCCAGGTCTGGGCGCCGATCCTCGGCCAGTCCTGCGTCACCTGTCACAACGCCACCGGCCTGGCCAAGGACACCCGCATGGTCCTGCTCGCCGCCGACGTCGAGGGTCACCTCGAGCACAACCTCGCCGAGGCCCGCGAGCTCGCCCAGGTCGAGGTCGGCGGCACCTCGCTGCTGCTGCTCAAGCCGACCAACAAGGCCGCCGACGGCCACAAGGGCGGCATGCTGGTCACCGAGGGCAGCCCCGAGCACGCCGCGCTGACCGAGTTCGTCGCCCGCAGCCTCGGCACCTTCACCTGCGACGGCCCGGGCGAGGGCGAGGAGGCCGCGGGCTGCGACAAGGGCGGCGCCGGTGTGCGTCGCGTGCGACGTCTCAGCCACCACGAGTACAACCGCAGCCTCGGCGCGATCCTCGGCGCACCGACCGAGTTCGGCCTCAAGTTCGCGCCCGACACCGTCATCGAGGGTTACACCAACAACGCCGACGTGCTGCTGGTCTCCGGCCTGCTCGCCGACCAGTACCGCGAGGCCGCCGAGGCCGTCGCCGGGACCATGCTCGCCGACTTGCCCGCGCGCCTCGGCTGCGATCCCGTCGCCGACGGCGAGCCCGAGTGCGCCGCCGAATTCATCACCCGCTTCGGTCGCCAGGTGTTTCGCCGGCCGCTGACCGCCACCGAGGTCACCCGCTACAAGACCCTGTGGCAGGAGGCCGCCGAGGCCGAGGACTTCGCCGGCGGCATCCGCTGGACCATCGCCGCGATGCTGCAGTCGCCCGGCTTCCTGTACCGCAGCGAGCTCGGCGATCACATCGGCGACGGCGTCTACCAGCTCACGCCCCACGAGCTGGCCACCGAGCTCTCCTACCTGATCGTCGGCGGTCCACCCGACGCCGAGCTCAGCGCCGCCGCCGACGACGGCACCCTCGCCGACCCCGAGACCCTGAAGACCCAGGCCGCGCGCCTGCTCGCCAGCCCCGACAGCGAACGCACCCTGCACCGCTTCATCGACGAGTGGTTGCACATCGATCGCCTGAAAAATGTGCCGCGCGACATGATGAGCTACCCCGAGCTGACCCCGGAGATCCGCGAGGCCATGCTCGGTGAGACCCACCGCTTCGTCACCAGCGTCTACCACGGCGGCGGCACCCTCTCCGAGCTGCTGACCGCCTCCTACTCGTACATGAGCGATCCGCTGGCCCAGTACTACAGCGTGCCTGCGGGCAACGGCGAGGCCGATGCGGCCGGCTTCAAGCGCGTCGACGCCGTCAGCAGCGCCGCCGGTCTGCTCGTGCACGGCAGCGTATTGACCACCCACGCCCTGCCGACCTCGTCCTCACCGATCCACCGCGGCATCCTGGTGCGCGAGCGCCTGCTGTGCCAGAGCATGCCGCCGCCGCCGGCCGCGCTCAACATCTCGCCGCCCCCGGTCGACCCCAACCTCAGCACCCGCGATCGTTACCTCGCCCACTCCGCCGACCCGGTGTGCGCCGGCTGTCACAGCCGCGTCGACCCGATCGGCTTCGGCTTCGAACACTACGACGGCGTCGGCCGCTTCCGCGCCATGGATGGCATCCACGCCGTCGACGCCAGCGGCGAGATCCTGCTCACCGCCCAGACCAACGGCACCTACGACGGCGTCGACGAGCTCGCCCAGCTGCTCGCCGGCAGCCCCGAGGTCGAGGCCTGTTACACCTTGCAGTGGTCCCGCTTCGCCGTCGGCTCCGACGCCAGCAGCGAGCTCGAATGCGTGCAGGACGATCTCGACAACGCCTTCATGGCCAGCGAGGGCCGCCTCGACAGCCTCGTGCTCGCGCTCGTCGGCACCCGCTTCTTCCGCGAACGCGGCGGCGCCCCGAGCGAGGACCCCGCCCCGGAGCCCACCACCGGCGACCCCACCACCGGCTCCGCCACCACCGGCGCCAATGAGACCGGCGACGACACCGGCAGCGACACCAGCACCGGCGGCGACGCCCCGGGACCGATGACCACCCCCGGCATCGACGCCGCGTGGGTCCAGGACACCAAGTGGGAGACCGGCGAATGTAACACCGTCACCGTCACCAACACGACCGACGCGCCCATCGTGTGGCAGATCGCGGTCGACCTGCCCGGCACCCTGCAGAACTTCTGGAACGTCAAGGCCATGCTGAGCGGCGACATCACCACGTTCACCGGCGAGGCCTACAACGCCGAGGTGGCCCCCAAGACCTCGACCAGCTTCGGCTACTGCCTGAACTACTGACGGCTTATGAACCTGTCCCTTCAGACAGCTACCCTCGCCGCCGCCGCGCTGCTCGCCTGCGGCGGCACGTCCGGGACCGACACCGAGACCCACACCACCACCACCGCGCTCACCACCACCGGCACGCCCACCACCACCGCCGACGCGACGACCACCAGCGACGCGACAACCACCGACACCGGCACCGGGCCGGACCCCACCACCGTCACGACGACCGCCACCGACTCGACCGACACCACCAGCACCACCGGCGCAGCCATCACGTGCGCCGACCTCCCGCTCTGCGAGGACTTCGAGGACTCACCCGAGGGTGCCCCCCCGGACCCCGCCGTATGGACCGTGGCCGCGCCCAACTGCATGGGCACGGGCAAGCTCGCGGTCGCCGGCGATCAGGCCCACAGCGGCGCGCGCTCGCTGCGGGTCGACGGCGGCGGCGGTTATTGCGACCACATCTTCATCGCCAACACCGCAGCGATCACCGGCCTCGGCGATCAGATCTACGGTCGCTTCTACCTCCGCCTCACCGACGCGCTCGGCCAGGGCCACGTCACCTTCCTGACCCTCAAGGACAGCGCGGACGGCGGCAAGGACCTGCGCATGGGCGGCCAGAGTACGATCCTCATGTACAATCGCGAATCCGACGACGCGACCTTGCCGGCCCTGAGCCCCGCCGGCATCGCCATGAGCGCCGCGCCGGCCCCCGGTCAGTGGACCTGCATCGAATTCCTGATCGACGAGGCCGCCGGCCACATCACCACCTGGGTCGACGATGTCGAGGTCGCCGGCCTGCGCGTCGACGGCGAGCCGACCCCCGACCTCGACCAGCAGTGGCTCAACAAACCCGACTGGAAGCCCCAGCTTGAGGACATCAAGTTCGGCTGGGAGAGCTACGCCGGCCAGAGCATGGTCCTGCACTTCGACGACCTCGCCCTCGCCGGCGCCCGCATCGGCTGCGACTGACCGCCCCGCCCGATCCCCGGATCACCGGCGTCGCGCGCGGCGGCGCCCGCTCCACCAGGCGGCGCTTACGCCGCGGATCGAGTTCTGGCATGCTGCCGGCAGTCATGTCGTCCGACGCCAATACCAATCTGGTCGATGAGATCCCGATCCCGGCAAAAATTCGTCGGGACATGAAGGCTGCGTGTGATCTCCAGTTCGAGCTGAAGGGCAAAGATCTGGAGCGTCTCCGTGTCGACCTGACCAGCGTGCGGGGCGGGCGGGTGCTCGACCAGATCGAGGGAGACATTCGTGACGCGCGTCGGCACACCTACCGCACGGTGCTCTTCAGCGGGCACGTAGGGAGCGGCAAGACCACCGAGCTCCGATGGCTCACCCGTGAGCTTGAGAAGGAGAAGGAGGAAGAGCGCCGCTGCTTCCACGTCCTCTGGGTCGATGCCCTGGAGTATTTGGATATCAACTCGGTGCAGCTCCCCGAGTTCCTGGTCGCGGTCTTCAACGCCATGGTCGAAGATCCTCTGCTGCAACCGATGGTGAGTCTCTCCAAGACGGCCAGAAAGCTATGGAACAGCGTTCGAGGCTGGCTCAAGGGCATCGGCGTCGATCTCGATCTTGATCTACTGGGGGGGATGGCAAAGCTCAAAGCCAAGGTCAAGACCGAGTTCGGCCTCCAGAAACGGATCCGTGAGACGCTGCATGAACGCGTGACAGAGCTGATGAGCGACCTCTCCGACCTGCTCATCGACCTCCGCGCCGGGCTCGCCGCGCAGGGGGTGGACGACCTTGTCATCATCGCGGACAATTTGGAGAAGATCGTCTTCGCCGAGCTGGATCATCAAGGCGCGAGGAACACCCACGACCTCTTCTTCATCGAACAGCTCCCGATCGTGCAGCAGCTCCACGCGCACATCATCCTCACGGTGCCAGTATCGCTCCACTTCGCCCACGCCCGGCTGCGTCAGGTGTTCCTGAACCCGACGGTGAAGGTCCTGCCGATGGTGCCGGTGCACGAACCTGGCGCTCCGGCAAAGCCCCACAACAGGGGTATCGAGGTGCTGAAGTCGCTCCTGTCCGTGCGTGTCGATACCTCGATCCTCTTCGCCGACGACGCCGCGTTCACCCGAGCCATCGAGCTCTCGGGTGGAGTGATCCGCGACCTCTTCCGCATCGTGCTCGAGTCCCTCTCGCTCAAGCCAGCGATGGGGCTCACGGTCGCGGACATCGAAGATGGGGTGAAGGACATCGTCAGCAGCTACGAACGGATGCTCCAGGGCAAGAATTACCTCCCAGGCCTCCACGAGATCGCTGCTTGCAGTTGCTTCCCGGTCGGCTTCGACGAGGCCGCCCGCAACGCGCTACTCCACAGCATGGTGGTGCTCGAATATAACGGCGTGACCTGGTACGACGTCCACCCGCTCGCGCGAAGGACACGCGCCTACGCGAGCGCTCGACCTGCAGCAACGGCGTGACGGTCGATGCTCGACATCGACAACAACGGACGGATTGACGCCCTACGCATCGCCCTCCAGGATGCGACCCGATTCACGCTGATCTTCATCGAGGTCCCGGTGGGACCCGCGCGGGAGGAACTGCTCCAGCGGCTGCACGCGTGGTCCGGTGCGGATGATGTCCCGCCATTACGATTCGTCGCGCTCGGCCCGTCCGAGAGCCCGTGGAATGCGCTGCAGTCCCTGGGGCTCGATCCGAGTGACCGGGTGGGCGTGGTCCTCACCGGGCTGGAGCAGTACAGCATCGGCGCGACGCTCGCTCCCGCCGTACATTCGCTGAACCTCGCCCGCGACCTGCTCTCTCGCACGGTCCCCGGACCCCTCGTGATCCTGGCCGACGCATCGGTGCTCCGAGCGATCTCGGAGCAGATGCCGGACCTCTACTCGTGGCGCAGCTTCGAGACGCACGCCGAGAGCGCCAGAGATCCAGCCCCGACGGCCGGACCTGGCTTCGCCGCCGCAGGGCCGCCGCCCGGAACGGCCCTGGAGGAGCTCGAGCGTCTGCGGGGCCTGCTCGCCGCGCTGCCGAAGGACGCCGAGGTCGCCGCGCCGCTGCGCCTGCGACTCGCTCGTGCCGCGCTCAATGCCTTCGACACCGACGAAGCCACCTCGACCCTGGCGGCGCTGGGTGAGCCGTCGCCGGAGACCGATCCGGCGCTCGCGGCACAGTGGTTCGAGCTCTCTGGCGACATCGCCCTGCGGCGCTCCGACCACGACACCGCCCGCCTGCGCTACGAACAGGCCCTCCCCCTCTCTCGCACGATCGGCGATCTACTCGGCGAGGCCAACTGCATCAGGAGTCTGGGAGACATCGCCCTGCAGCGCTCCGACCACGACACTGCCCGCCTGCGCTACGAACAGGCCCTCCCCCTCTATCGCACGGTCGGCGCCCGGCGAGGCGAGGCCAACTGCATCAGCAGCCTGGGAGACATCGCCCTGGAGCGCTCCGACCATGACACCGCCCGCCTGCGCTACGAACAGGCCCTCCTCCTCTATCGCCTGGTCGGCGACCGGCTCGGCGATGCCAACTGCATCCTGTGCCTGGGAAACATCGCCCTGCGGCGCTCCGACCACGATACCGCCCGCCTGCACTTCGAACAGGCCCTCCCCCTCTATCGCACGGTCGGCGATCTGCTCGGCGAGGCCAACTGCATCAGGAGTCTGGGAGACATCGCCCTCGAGCGCTCCGACCACGACACCGCCCGCCTGCGCTACGAACAGGCCCTATCCCTCTCTCGCACGGTCGGCGACCGGCTCGGCGAGGCCAACTGCATCAGGAGCCTGGGAACCATCGCACTGCAGCGCTCCGACCACGACACCGCCCGCCGGCGCTACGAACAGGCGCTCAGCCAATATCAACGTATCCACGAGCCCTTCTCTATCGGCAATGTGCACTTTCGGCTCGCTGAACTCGCAACCACGGACCACGAGCGAGATCGACACATCCGTCTTGCGCGCGAAGCATGGCTTTCCATTGGACGCGACGACCTTGTCGCCCAGCACCTACGTGAGACCGAAGACTAGCCGCGCCGCGCCGCGTTCTCTGCTAGCGTCGTCCATCCTCTCGCTCCGCCTCCTCGCTCGCCACTTCAGCGGCACCTCCGTGCCGCGCCACGGCGCCCGGC
>NZ_JACCSO010000446.1 GCF_013812955.1 Nannocystis sp.
CGACGAGGCCACCGTGCTGGCGATCCATGGGCTTTGCCACCTGCTCGGCCACGATCATGCGGTCCCCAGGGAAGCCCGCACGATGCACCGGCGCGAGCTTCGCGGCCTGCGGGCGGCCCAGGTCGCCGACATCCCGCGCCCCTACGGCCTGCGCCCCGCCCGGATCTGAGCACCGCCATCACCGCCGGCCCCGAGGATCACGCTTGCGCGGACCCCGGCGCGCCGCGATGCTCGCCCGCGCATGGCTTCGCCCGTTCCTGTCACCCCGGTCCTCGTCGTCCACGGCGGCTCCGGCCGGATCTCCCCCGAGCACCACACGGCGGCCGTCGCCGGCACCCACGCGGCGGCCGTTGCCGGCCAGTGGGTCTTGCGGGATGCCGGCCGCTGCGAGGACGCGGCCGTCGCCGCGGTCCGGGTGCTCGAGGACGACCCGGCCTTCAACGCCGGCCGCGGCGCCTGCATGAACCACGATGGCGAATTCGAGCACGACGCCGCGATCATGCGCTCCCGCGATCTGCGCTCCGGCGCCGTCGCCGGCATCCGGGCGATCCGCGATCCAGTCCTGGTCGCCCGTCTCGTCATGGAGCAGACCGCGCACTGCCTGCTGGTCGGGGCGGGCGCCGAGGCGCTGGCACGCGCGCATGGCGTCGGCCACTTCGGCCGCGACGAGGTGTGGACCGCCAAGGCCGAGGCCGCCCACCGCGAGGTCCGCGAGGGTCGCGGCGCCGCCGACAACCGCGCCGACACCGTCGGAGCCGTCGCCCTCGACCGCGATGGCAACCTCTGCGCCGCCGGCTCGACCGGCGGGATCCTGTTCAAGCTGCCGGGTCGGGTAGGGGACACCCCCCTGTGCGGCTCCGGCTTCTATGCCCACCCGGTGCTCGGCGCCTGCTGCACCACCGGCGTCGGCGAGGCCATCTTGACCCATCTGCTCGCGCACGAGGCCCTGCGGGCAGCCGCCCAGCATCCAGGTGGCGCCCAGCGCATCGCCCAGCAGCTGTGCGCCGAGATCTCGGCGCGCTGGTCCGGCGCCGCGATCGGCCTGATCCTCGTGCGTCCCGACGGCGAGGTGGCCATCGCCCACGCCAGCGAGCACATGAGCTGGGCCCTGGCCCGCGGCGAGATGACCCCCGAAAGCGGCCTCGCCTACCGCTGACGCTGGCGGTGATGCGCGATCAGCCCCGCCCCACTGGCGAGCAGCATCAACAGCAGCGCCGCGCCGAGGTGGCTGTAAAGGTTGTGGCCCGGGTCGGCGCTGGGGCAGTGCCAGACCGAGACGACGAAGGCCATCAGACTCATCCCGCCGCTGACCCACAGGGCGCTGCTCGCCCGTCGACGGGCCGCAAAAGCCCCGCTGAGCACCCCGAGGGCCAGCAGCACGAAGCCGGCGCCGACCGTCGCGCCGAGGCAGTAGTCGAGTCGCGGACCCTGGCCGGGCACGCCACCCCCGGTGAGGATGGCCCAGAGGTCCTGCCCGAGCGCCGCCACCGCTGCGGCCGCGATCGCGGCGATCACCAGCACGATCCGCAGCGAACGGGCAGGGAACCACAGCCCGAGCCCGACCGCCGGCATCGCCACCAGGCACAGCAGCCACACGGCGAGTTGCGCACCGAGCTGGCCAAGCGGCTGCCGCCAGAGGTCGGGGCGCAGACCCTCGAGCACGAGGAAGCCGCCGACGAGCAGCAGGGCGAGCACCAGCGCGGGCATGAAGTACCGCACCCGCGCCTGCCGGCCGGCCCGCAGATCCGCCACGATCAGCCCGAGCGCATCGAGGCTCATGCGCGGCCCCCCGTGCCCAGCAGGTGCATGGCGACCAGGGACATGCCCGGCCCGAGCGCCCGGGCCAGGGCCTTGTAGGCGCGATGAGCCCGGACCCGCACCGCCCCCTCGCGGATCTGCAGGCGCTCGGAGATCTCCGCCATGCTGAGCCCGGCGAGCTTGTGCAACTCGACGACCTCGCGCTGGGCCGCCGGGAGCTGAGCCAGGGCCTCATGCACGCGCCGGGTGATCTCGGCCGCGGTGTCACGGTCGACCTGCCACTCCTCGATCGAAGGCAGGTCGGTGGCGATCTCCTCGACCGGGTCGCGGTCCTCCCCCGGCTCGGCGCGGCGCTTGCGTTCACGGATCTGCGCACGGAGGTGGTCGAGCGCCAGGTTCCGGGCGATCGTCGTGTACCAGGCCTGGACCGCGGCATCCGGATGGGGGCCGCGGACCACAAATCCATCGCGCGCGAGATGAGCCTTGAGCAGGGTCGCCTGCAACAGGTCCTCGGCGGTGGCGTTATCGCGGACGAGCTTGCCCAGAAGGCCTCGAATAGGGGGGCTGAGGGCGGCGTGCAGCTGGCCGAAGGCCCGCTGGTCGCCGTCGAGGTACCGGTCCATCAGCACTGCGAGCCCAGGTTGGCTCTGGGCGACGCTCATGCCGACTCCGGGGGCAACGACCTACGGGTCACGAATGTTTCGCCGACCAGCCGGCGATGGCCGAGCACCGGCAGATCGGCGCGCACACGGGTGAGCAGGTCGGCCCGCAGCCGGGCCATGGTGACGCCGTCGCCGCGCGACGCCTGGGCGATCACCGCCCCCCATGGGTCGATGATCAGGCTGTGGCCGAAGCTGTGCCGGCCGTGTCCGTGGGCGCCCTGCTGCGCCGGCGCCAGCACGTAGGCCTGATTTTCGATCGCCCTGGCCCGCAGCAGCGGCTCCCAGTGGTCGATGCCGGTCAGCAGGGTAAAGGCGGCGGGCACCAGGAGGACCTCGGCGCCGGCAGCGGCGAGTGCGCGATAAAGCTCGGGGAAGCGCAGGTCATAGCAGATGCTGAGGCCCAGGCAGATGTTCGGGGTGGCGAGCACGGTCGGGTGCTGGCCCGCGGCCACCGTCGCCGACTCGAGCAGCGATGAGCCATCGGGCAGCGTGGCGTCGAAGCGGTGGATCTTGCGGTAGGTCGCGACGATCCGGCCGCGCCACAGCACCACCAGGGTATTGAAGAGGGCGCCGGGCGGCGCGCCGTCGTTGGGGGCCGGGCGCTCGGGGAGGCCGCCGAGCACGATCACCGCGTCGCTGCGGCGCGACAGGGCCAGCT
>NZ_JACCSO010000454.1 GCF_013812955.1 Nannocystis sp.
GCGCAGGGCGCTGTGGTCGGAGCCCCCGTAGCCGCCGCTGCCCCCCCCGCGGAACACCTGCGTGCTGCCCGGGATGTGCTGCCCGCCGGTGGCCGCGGTCGACAGCAGCAGGTGATCGATCGCCTGCTTCGCGCCCTGGTAGCTGTAGGTCCAGTCGTCCGGCGCCAGCTCCTCGGCGACGCGCGTCATGGCCCCGCCGGCCTGCAGGGCCTGCAGCGGCGGCGAGTCGGGGGTGTCGTTGAGGTCCCCGCCCAGGACGATGAGCGCGTCGGGGTTGGCTTCGGCGACGGCGTCGATGATCTCGCGGGCGCGCGTCGCCTCGGCGAGCCGGCGCTCGGGGTCGTCGTCGACCTTGGCCTTGAAGTGGGCGGCGAACACGATCAGCGCGTGGCCCTCGGCGTCGAGGTGGACCTCGAGGAACTCGCGCGAGAACCAGGTCAAGCCGCCGCTCGGGCGCTGCAGCGGGACATCGGCGTGCCGTCGGACCTCGACCAGCGGGAAGCGCGACAGCACGGCCACGTCGACCGAGGCGGGGTAGCCGGTCTCCCCGAGGATCGCCGTCGGGTAGGTGTCACCGAGGCGCTCCGTCAGCGCGTCGAGGCAGGTGCGGGTCTCGACCTCCTGAAGGATCACCACGTCGGCCTGCATGCCCACGATGCCCTCGGCGAGGGCGTCGGCCTTGTACTCGAACTGGCTCTGGGTCGGGACCTCCTCGTAGTCGCCCCCGTAGCACTGGCCGCTGTCGCACACGGTGTCGAAGAAGCGCCACACATTGAAGGTGGCGATCGCCAGGTCGGAGGGGTCTGGCGGCGGCAGCTCGGAGTCGCCGGGCATCGAAGCAGAGCCAGAGTCGTCGCTCTGCGGGGGGTCGGTGGGCGCGAAGATCCCGCACGAGCAGCCGAGGGCCACGAGCGCGAAGCAGGCGAGGGTCCGGACGGGGCGCAGCACGGCCCGGCCACCATAGCAGACAGGCCGTCGGCGAGGCCGCCTACAGCTCGGAGGGTCCGACCGGCAGCAGGCGCAGCGCCATCATGGCCACCACCGCCAGCTCGCGGTCCGGCCCGCCGAGCCCCGGGGCCAGCCAGGCCCGCTCCGGCGCCTCCAGCAGCATCGCCGCCGCCGCCTGCTTCTTGCGTCGCAGCTGCGCCACCGGGATCGGCAGCTCGCGGTCGACCACCCCCCGCACGAAGCTGCGGCGCACGATCACCTCCGCCTCGAACGCCAGCGCCCCCGGCTCCGGCTCGCCGCCCGCCGGCCCCGGTACGCTCGCCGCCCGCAGCTCCCCGCTGAGCCCGCGACCGATGTTGCCCGTGACGCGCAGCGTCCAGCGGTCCTGGTCCGGCCCCGCGAACCGGCACACGAGGCCGACCTCGTCGTGCGACTCGTCGAGCTCGCCCGCCAGGTCCGGGTTGCGGGCCTGCCGGCGCTGCGCCTCGCAGTGCGCCTGCCAGGCGCGCCCCTGCGGCGCCTGCAGCTCGAAGCGCAGCTGGTGGAAGCTCGCCGGCCGCGGCAGCGCTGCGGCCAGCAGCGCCTCGCCCCGACTCGATCGCTCGCGCTGCACCTGCGTCACCGCGTAGGGCCCCAGCTGCATCGACTCACCCGGACCCGCCACCCCATTGAGCTCGATCCCTCGCGCCCGCAGGGGCGCGTCGATCACCTCGAGCGACATCTTGCGCTCGAGCGGACACCCACCGGCGACGACCCCACTCAGCACGATCGTCGCCACGATCCCACCGCGAGCTGCACGTGACATTGGCATGGCGCCGCGACTCTACTGCCCACCCGTGTCACGCCTGTGCGACGTCCGCAGCGCACCCGCGCAGGGCCCCATGAGTTTCCACGCGCGAAAGGGCGCTAAGCGGCGCGGTTTTTAGTTGTGATCATCAACGGCTTCCGGCAGCTTCTCCGAGCGAAGGCGCGCCGTGCACGCATGCGCGCCCAGGCAAGCAACCTTATGTACCGGCCTACGCAACCTCTCCGACTCCGCCGCGCGCTCGCAGCCCTCGCCGGCGGTCTCCTCTCGCTGTGCCTGGTGTCCGACGCTCAGGCTGCCGAGGCCCGCACCCGCGTCCTGCTCAACGGCGTGGCCACCCCCGTCGTGTTCAATGATGGTGACAGCTTCCGCGTCCTCGGCGGTCCGCTGAGCGGCGCCAAGGCCCGCCTGTCCGGCTTCAACACCCTCGAGTCGCACGGCCCGGTCCACCAGTGGGGCACCTGGAGCGTCCGGGAGATGTACGTCCTCGCCAAGCTGGCCACCCACAACGCCCGCGACAACGTCTGGGAGTGCAGCAGCGACGGCAAGACCGACGGTTACGGCCGCATGCTGGTGTTCTGCCCCGGCCTCGCCAAGGAGCAGATCCGCCTCGGCCTCGCCCACGCCATGAGCATCGACGACAAGCCCGCCGACGCCGAGCTCATGGCCGCCCAGCGCGAGGCGATCGCCGCCAAGCGCGGCATCTGGGCCCACGGCGTCCCGGACTACATCCTCACCTCGCTGCACTCGTCCGAGGAGGACGTCGAGGGCGACGGCGTCTACAACCGCCTCGTCTCGAGCAAGGACGGCCACTCGATCAAGTGGAGGCACGACATCAAGTACAACGAGTGCCAAAACGTCTGTCACGTCGTCTACCCCGCCGACGAGGCCCGCGTCACCGCCGTCGCCGATCGCCTGCGCCGTGAGCAGGCCGCGCTCGTCACCGGCCTCGACGACGACGCCCTCAAGACCGTCGTCCGGGGCTTCGCGGTCCACCGCCACGTCACCACCCCGGCCCCCGAGGCCCAGCAGGGCCCGCTCGCCGCGCTGCTGCTCGCCTGGGCCGCCAGCGGGGAGTTCGGCGCCGGCCAGCCGCGCAACGAGTCATGCATGATCCACGTCGACTTCAAGCGCCGCTACGGCGGCGCGCGAGCCGTATGCCTGCGCTGAGCCCCGCGCGCATGCGTCCCCCCGGCCCAGGGCACCGGCTCGGCGGAGCCCTGACCCTCGGCCTCGCGCTCGGCCTCCCCCTCGGCTGCTACCAGCTCCCGGCCGCGCCGGTCTACGGCTACGAGTACGACGACCAGAGCTGCGCCGACGGCCTCGACAACGACAACGACGGCCTCATCGACTGCGACGACACCGACTGCCTGAGCGAGTCGAACCTGTGCGGCGAGGTCGTCCCCGAGCCCGCGATCTACGAGCCCGAGAACAGCATCCTGGTCTGCCGCGACCACATCGACAACGACGAGGACGGCCAGTTCGACTGCGGCGACCCCAGCTGCCGCGACATCCCCGAGACCTGCTGCCTGCGCGAGAACACCGACGAGAGCTGCAGCGACGGCAAGGACAACGACGGCAACGGCTTCGCCGACTGCGCCGACTTCGGCTGCCGCCGCGGCATCTTCGTCACGGTCTGCTCCGAGGACAACCTCGCCAACTGCAGCGACGGCAAGGACAACGACAACGACGGCGCCACCGACTGCGAGGACAGCGACTGCCTGCGCAACGTCCCCGAGTGCCAGCGCCCCGAGGGCGACCTCGCCAGCTGCTCCAACGGCGTCGACGACGACGGCAACGGCTTCGCCGACTGCTTCGACTTCTCGTGCACGATGAGCCCGGACCCCGACGCTGTCGCCTACTGCGCCGACCAGCCCGTCGAGGACGGCCTCGCGGCCTGCTCCAACGCCGAGGACGACGACAACAACGGCTTCGTCGACTGCGAGGACTTCTCCTGCTCGAGCAGCGAGGACCCCGAGGTCCTCGCCTACTGCGGCATGCAGCCGGTCGAGAACACCGTCGAGACCTGCAGCGACGGCCTCGACAACGACGGCAACGGCTTCGTCGACTGCGCCGACTTCTCCTGCTCCTCCGACGGCCCGCCGGAGATCGTCGACGCCTGCCTCGCCAACTCCGAGAACACCGCCGCCAAGTGCAAGGACGGCGTCGACAACGACGGCAACGGCTTCATCGACTGCGCCGACTTCTCCTGCCTCCAGGCCGACAACCTGTCGACCCGCCAGGCCTGCCAGGAGAGCCTCGCCCTCCTCGACGTCGACGCCGACCTGCGCTGCATGGACGGCGAGGACAACGACGGCGACGGCTTCATCGACTGCGACGACTGGGACTGCAGCCACAACCCGCTCGTCACCGTCTGCGCCGACGTACCCAAGGTATGCGCGCAGCCCTGAGCTGCTCGCGGGAAGAACATTCGAGATGCAGATCCTTCCGATCCCGAGCAAGCGACGGTCCCTCAAGTCCGTGTTGGCCGCCCTCGTCGCCAGCGCGGGCCTCAGCCTCGCGCCCGTCACCAGCGCCGCCGCCGTCATCGCACCCGCGCCCGCGCCGGTCGCCGCGCCCCCCCCGGACGACATCGGCGCCCCGCCCTCGGACCCCGACCAGAACGACGCCCCCGTCACCGCCACCAGCCGGCAACCCGGCGACAGCAAGACCGAGACCCTCTGCAACGACGGCGTCGACAACGACGGCGACACCGTCTACGACTGCGGCGACGACGACTGCGCCGGCGCGTCCGCCTGTCAGGCCGACGGCCGCCCCGAGTTCACCGAGGAGCGCTGCCACGACTGGCTCGACAACGACCGCGACGGCGCCTTCGACTGCGACGACTCCGACTGCGCCGACATGGACGTCTGCAAGGGCTCGTGGGACAAGGCCGCCGCCGGCTCGGGCGCCCGCAGCACCGGCACCGACGGCTTCGACCACCGCGCCGACCCCGAGGACCTGCTCGGCAAGGGCCAGGACGCCGACGGCGAGCGCAGCGAGCACATGTGCTCCGACGGCTACGACAACGACCACGACGGCAAGACCGACTGCGAGGACCTCGGCTGTCGCCTCGACACCAGCGTCGTCAACTGTCAGCCCGCCACCAACTTCCGCTTCTCCGTCGTCGCCCGGACCCAGGGCACCTACGACGTCCAGGAGAAGCAGGCCAACGTCGAGTTCTCCGCGATCCAGCTGCGCGTCCTCGGCCAGATCCCGTACATCCAGAACAGCTTCTTCCTGCTGTCCTTCCGCGCCGAGAAGACCCCGCGCATGGTGTTCGCCATGTTCCAGGTCCCGATCAAGGGCGGCCACTACTTCAACATCAACAGCGGCGCCGGCGGCCTCTCGCTCGAGCTGGTGCGCTCGATCCACAAGCGCCTGCTGGTCGACCCCGCCTTCTACATGCTGAACGCCTTCGAGCAGGGCAACGGCGCCGCGCTCGAGTTCGGCGGCCCGCTCGACAAGCGCGGCAAGTTCCTCTACCGCACCTTCCTCGCCGGCGGCAGCGGCCGCTTCGCCGGCAACATCGGCGGCACCTTCTTCCCCGACAACAACCAAAACTTCACCTACAGCGCCGGCGCCCAGCTGTGGATGAACCTGGTCGGCTACTACAACCGCTTCGACTCGCCGCTGCTCTACACCACCGCGCCCACCGCCCTCGCCATCGCCGTCGGCGCCAAGTACGACCAGCGGGCCCAGGAGCGCTACCCCGCCGCCAACATCCAGGCCACCTTCCGCTACCGCCGCCTGATCCTGCTCGCCGAGGCCTACGGCAAACGCGAGCTCAACTTTGGCAGCTCGCAGATCGCCTACAACATCCAGCTCGGCGTGCTCCCGATCAAGAAGCGCCTCCTCCTCACCGGCGACTTCGGCCAGTACCTCGCCAGCCCCTTCGAGAAGCCGCCCGCCGAGCTCGGCTACGACCTGCGCCGCCAGAACCAGGAGATGCAGTACCGCGCCGCCGCCCACGTGTTCCTGTGGCGCGAGCTGTTCATGCTCACCCTCCTGTGGAGCGACCGCCGCGTCCGCACCTCGGCCCTCAGCACCGCCGCGGCCGTCGTCACCAAGCAGCAGGACCTGCGGCTGGTGTTCCAGTACCGCTTTTGAGCTTACTTCTCGCTTACCGGGGACTCGCCCCGTCGGAGACGCCATGACCCTCAGCCGCTCACCCCTGCTCCTCGCCCTCGCCGCCCTCGCACCCGCGTGCAGCACCTTCTCGGACACGTCCGAATCCGCGGGCAGCGACTCCACCGCCAGCGGCAGCGCCACTGACTCCGACACCGGCGGCCCCGGCGAGACGGTCACCATCTACGACATCCAGCAGGGCAAGGTCCCCGTCGACCTCGTCGTCCAGCTCAAGAACGTCATCGCCACCTCGCCGGTGTACTTCGACAAGAACAAGAAGGCCTTCTTCTTCGTCGCCGAGGCCGCGGGCGGCCCCTTCTCCGGCATCCAGGTCTACATCTACGACGACGTCGCCGTCGAGCTCGGCGCCGGTCTGCCCAAGATGGGCGACACCCTCTCGCTGCGCGCGACCTACACCGAGTTCTTCGAACTCTCGCAGCTCACCGTCAGCGCGGCCAGCGACGTCACGATCACCGGCCCCGGCACCATCCCCGCCCCCAGCGTCGTCACGGCCGCCGAGATCACGACCAAGGGCGCCAAGGCCGAGGACTACGAGGGCTGCCTGGTCCAGATCGTCGACGCCGAGGTCACCGCCCCCGTCGTCGAGTTCGGCGAGTTCGAGGTCGACGACGCCCTCAAGGTCGACGACCTGTTCTTCGTCCCCTCCCCCGGCCCCAAGCCCGCGGTGGGCACCACGTTCACCGCCCTCGTCGGCCAGATGACCTACTCCTTCGAGGAGTTCAAGCTCGCCCCGCGCACCTGCGCCGACTACCAGGGCTGGGACGGCTGCGAGGACCCCGACCCGACCGGCGACCCGACGACCGGCGACCCGACGACCGACGACCCGACGACCGGCGACCCGACCGGCGACCCGACCGGCGAGAACGTGGCCGCGACCATCTACGACATCCAGATGGGCATGCACGCCCCGGGGACCTACGTCGACGTCACGAACGTCGTCGTCACCTCCCCCTTCGTCACCAACGACAAGGACGCCGGCTACTTCTTCATCGCCGAGGCCCCCGGCGGCGAGTACTCCGGCATCCAGGTCTACGTCTACGCCGACATCGCCGCCGAGCTCCTGGCCGCCGACAAGCTGCCCAAACTCGGTGACAGGGTCGACGTCTCGGGCCAGTACACCGAGTTCTTCGACTTCTCGCAGATCACCCTCGCCAAGACCAACAACCTCGCCGTCACCGGCGCCGGCACCATCCCCGCCGCCGACGTCGTCGCCCCCGCCGACATCGCCACCGGCGGCCCCAAGGCCGAGAACTACGAGGGCTGCCTCGTCGAGGTCAAGGACGTCACCGTCACCAGCCCCGTCGAGTTCGGCGAGTTCTCCGTCACGGGCGGCCTCCGCGTCGACGACTTCTTCTTCGTCCCCAACCCCGGCCCCAAGCCCGCCATGGGCGCGGCCTTCTCCAGCATCACGGGCCTGCTCGGCTACTCCTTCGAGGAGTTCAAGCTGTACCCCCGCGACTTCGCGGACCTCGTCGACTAGCCGCCGCGCGCTCGAGCCCGACGCCGCTGCCTCGCCTGCGAGACAGCGGCGTCGCTGCGTCCGCGTCACAGCGGCCGCGCGAGCACTCAGCCCGGCGTGACCCCGGGAGCCGCCGCATCCAGCGACCACTCCCAGGCGTCCAGCAGCACCAGCGAGTCGAAGATATGCCCGCCGGTGTCCCAGACCGCGAGCCGGATCTCCATGATCTCGCCCGGGAAGACGTTGCCGCGCAAGGTCAACCAGCCGGTGCCACCGCCCGCGAGCTTCTGCATGGCATTGCAGGCCGAGGCATCGAAGGCATCGAAGCCCGTGCCCGTGAGCTCGTTGACCGCCTTGCAGCCGTTGTAGACCCCGGGGACGCCCTTGCAGCCGACGGCACCGCCCTCGCACTGGGTGAACAGGCCGTCGGCGACTTTGACCAGGTTGACGCCGATCGGCCACTGCGTGTCGCCGTCGTCGAACACCGCGACGTTCTTGTCGACCGGGTTGCCCTCCGCCTGCGAGTCGACGAGCGCGACGAAGAAGTCGTTATATTGGCTGCAGACGTACTCGGGGTACTCGGCCGAGAAGAAGTACATCTTCGCCGCGAACGACTTGGCGTTGGTCGGCACGCGCAGGCGCAGGGTCAGCATCACCGGATCGTTGGCGGCCGGCACCTGCTGCGCCGGGCAGCCCGGCGGGTTCGGGATCTTGCCGTTGTTGGCGGCCAGCCAGTCCGCGGGCGGCGGGCTGGTGGTGCCGACGTTTTTCCCCTGCTCGAAGGCCGCGAACGCCGGATCGATGTCGCTGCCATCGGCCGCGTTCCCGCTCGAGAGCACGGCCATGCTGTTAAATTTCTGCGGCTTGATCACCGCGCCGAAGTCGGTGCGGATCGACCGCGACGCCGCGGCCGGCGAGCCGTTGCCGTCCGCCAGGCTGAACTTCGCCGAGATCACGCCCCAGGTGCGGTCTTTCGGGTCCGCCGGTGCTTCCTCCGTCACCGTGCACAGGTCCAGCGCCTGCGCGTACTCCATCGCCACCGCGGAGCTGCTCTTCAGCCCCGCGTCGCAGGCCACCGCGACCTCGTCGAGCTCCCCGTCGCAGTCGTCGTCGACCGTGTTGTCGACCACCTCGTACGCCCCCGGGTTGACCAGCTTCGGCGTCAAGCAGGCCGGGCCCTCCTCGTCGCAGCAGTCGCCCGCGCAGGCGCCCCAGCCGTCGCCGTCCAGGTCCTTGTCGTCGTCGATCTCGCCGTTGCAGTCGTCGTCGGCCCCGTTCGCGCACAGCTCGGCCGGCAGCGGCAACACCTCGCCCTCGCAGGCGCCCCAGCCGAGCCCGTCGGGGTTGCAGGTCGCGGTCCCGCGTTTGCACGCGCCGACGTCGGCCACCTCGAGCGCGCCCGTGTAACAGGGCCTGGTGTCGCCCGCGAGGCACGAGGTGGTGCAGACGCCGGCGTTGCACAGCGGACCGTCGGGGTCGCCGAGGCAGTCGCTGTCCTCGACGCAGCCGCCGATCCCGGTGCTCGGGCTCACCGGCTCGGTCGGCACATCACCGGAGCTCGTGACCGCCGGTCCCGTGCTCGAGCCGCCGGTCCCGGTGGTGCTGCCACCGACCGTGGTGTCGACGCCGCTCTGGGTCATCGGCAAGCTGACGCTGAAGGACCCCTCGGTGGTCTCTTCCGGGTCACTGCAGCCGGCCAGTCCGACCATCATCATCGCCAGCGTTGCCCTGATCTGTCCGTGAACCATCGTTCGCCTCCGGCCGCTCGGCTATGGCCGATCCTGGGCCCCCGCGGCAACGCAGGCCCATGGATTTTCACCCCGGAAGGGATGGGTTGGCTCACGTCGATGCACACGCAAGCACGGCACGATGCCACCTTGTCACATCCGCGTGACCGACGACAGCCTGACACCGGACGCTCATACCGGCCACCCGAACACTGTGTCTCCAGCGCCCCGCGCCACCGCGGTTGCTGCGCCCCTCGCTGCGCCCCTCGCTGCGCCCCCTGATAGGCGCCCCTGGTGTATAGGTGGGGGCATGGACGCTGTAAGGCTCTGCCGCCCGCTGACTGCCCTCTCTCTGACCGGTGCCCTGACGCTCGGCGCGTGCACGGACGACACCGGCACGTCGACCGACAGCGCGACCGAGGCCACCACGGGTGGTAACACCACCAGCTCCACCGGCCCCACCACCGGCACCACGCCGCCGACGACCGGCCCCACCAACACCGGCGAGCTTCCCACCACCACGGTCGACCCGACCAGCGAGTCGACCTCCGGCACGGCCACCACCGGTGGCACCGACACCGCCGACACCACCGATACCGGTGATACCGACACCGGTGACACCGACGGTGAGCTGGTCACCTGTCCCGGGGCGCCTCTGGTCGCGCCCGCCGCGGGCACCTGCGAGATCTCCAAACCCGGCACCATGGGCCTGCTGATCCGCGGCACCGTGCTCGGGCCGGAGACCATCTATGAGCAGGGCGCCGTGCTCGTCGACGCCGCCGGCAGCATCGCCTGCATCGGCTGCGACTGCCTCGACCTGCCCGCGGCCGCCGACGCCACCGAACTCTCCTGCGCCGACGGTGTCATCTCGCCCGGCCTCATCAATCCCCACGACCACATCAGCTTCGCCAACAACAAGCCGATCGGCGAGGGTGTCGACCGCTACGAGCACCGCCACGACTGGCGCAAGGGCAAGAACGGGCACAAGGCCCTCAGCGTGTCCGGCGGCGCCTCGACCGACGTCGTGCTCGCGGCCGAGCTGCGCTTCATCATGAGCGGCGCCACCTCGGCCGCCAGCGCCGGCGGCAAGGTCGGTCTGCTGCGCAACCTCGACACCGCCGGTTTGCTCGAGGGCCTGCCGATCTCGCTCGTCAACAGCGACACCTTCCCGCTCGGCGACAGCAACGGCGGGCAGCTGGCCGCCACCTGCGCCTACCCGGACCTGGTCCTCACCACCGACATCGACGACCTCGACGCCTACCTCCCGCACGTCGCCGAGGGCATCGACGACTTCGCCCGCAACGAGTTCCTGTGCCTGGCGAAGGCCCCCAACGACATCGTCGAGCCGATGACCGCGATGATCCACACCATCGCCCTCACCGCCGAGGACACCAAGCTGCTGCACCCCGAGCAGACCCGCGTGATCTGGTCGCCGCGCTCCAACATCGTGCTCTACGGCAACACCGCCCAGGCGCCCGTGCTCGACACCCTCGGCGTCCCGCTCGCGCTCGGCACCGACTGGGTCGCCTCCGGCTCGATGAACATGCTGCGTGAGCTTCGCTGCGCCGACGAGCTCAACAGCAAGTACTACGATAATCACTTCAGCGACGCCGACCTGTGGAAGATGGCGACCACCAACGCCGCCTTCGCCACCGGCGCCGAGCGGGCCATCGGCATGCTCAAGCCCGGCTACATCGCCGACATTGCGATCTTCAACGGCAAGGACCGGCCCCGCCACGCCGCCGTCATCCGCGCCGAGCTCGAGGACGTCGTGCTGGTGCTGCGCGGCGGCAAGGTCCTCTACGGCGACGCCGGCGTCGTCGGCACCAAGGAGCTCGGCGGCGAGGCCTGCGAGCCGCTCGACGTGTGCGGCGCCGCCAAGCTCGCCTGCGTCGCGCAGGACACCAAGAACGCCACCACCCTCGCCAAGATCAAGGGCGCGATCGATCCGATCTACCCGCTGTTCTTCTGCGGCACCCCCGATCTCGAGCCGAGCTGCGTGCCCTCGCGTCCGGGCAGCTACACCGGCCTCGCCGCGGCCGACGACGGCGACGGCGACGGCGTGAAGGATGGCGAGGACAATTGCGCCGCCGTCTTCAACCCGGCGATGCTGATCGACGGCGGCCAGCAGGACGCCGACGGCGACGGCATCGGCGACGGCTGCGACCCCTGCCCGCTCGAGGCCGGGAACGCCTGCAGCAACGACGATGCCGACGACATCGACGACGACGGCGCCCTCAACGGCGTCGACAACTGCCCGCGCGAGGCCAACATCGATCAGGCCGACGCCGACGGCGACGGCCACGGCGACCTGTGTGACAGCTGCGACCAGCCGAACCCGGGCCCCGGCACCTGCCCGCTGACGATCCCGGCGATCCGCAACCCCGCCGACCCCCTCCATCCGAAGACCGGGACCCCGGTCGCGGTCAGCGGCGCCTACATCACGGGACTGCGCCCGGACGCCGGCAACTCGCGCGGCTTCTACATCCAGAACGACACCGACCAGCCCTGGAACGGCATCTTCGTGTTCACCGGCGCGACCTTGCCGGCCGTCAAGGTCGGCAACAAAGTCGCCGTCTCCGGCATCTACGAGGAGTTCAACGGCCTCTCCGAGATCTCGAACCCCTCGATCCAGATCCTGGACGCCGGCGTCGTATTGCCCTTTACCCCGGTCCTGCTCGCCCCGGCCAGCCTCGCCACCGGCCAGCCCAACGCCGAGCCCTACGAGTCGATGCTGGTGCGCGTCGGCCCGGTCGCCATCACCGTGCAAAACCCCGACGCCCCGATGGACTTCGACGAGTTCAGCGTCACCGGCGGCCTGCGGATCGACGACCAGAACAGCGATGGCGTCAAGGACATGGGCCTCAACAACACCTGCGCCGTCGGCATCAAGTTCGACGACATCACCGGCATCGTCGGCTTCGGCTTCGCCAACTCGAAGCTGCAGCCGCGCGCCAAGTCCGACTTCGTGCTCGGCGCGATGAACAGCTGCGACCCCTTCGTGCCGTGAGTCCTGCCCGCCGCCCTCGCCGCCCCGATAAGCGGGGGCGGCGGCGCGCACCGATTGCGTCCCCGGGGTCCTCGATTGCGCGGCCGCAGATCCGCATCCCGGGCCCATCGAAGCCGGAGCCCGGCGTGTTAGGCTCGTCGCCGCGTGGCCGATCTCGAAGCGGACAGACTGCGCGCGCTCATGCGGACAACAGTGTTCGGACTGCCACGGCAGCCCGTCACCATCGACCGCTACGAGATCGTCAAGCTGCTCGGCTCGGGCGCGATGGGCCTGGTCTACGAGGTCTTCGACCCGATCCGCGGCGAGCAGGTCGCGCTCAAGACCCTGCGCGGCCACAGCCCGCGGGCCCTCGCCCTGTTCAAGCGCGAATTCCGGGCCCTCTCGCGCATCACCCACCCCAATCTCGTCGGCCTCTACGAGCTCGGCCGCGACCAGCAGCAGTTCTTCTTCACCATGGAGCTGGTGCGCGGCATGCCGCTGCTGCGCTACCTGTGGGGCGCCGAGCCCGACCTCGCCGGCGCCGGTGAGCTGCCGCTGAGCCCCGTCGCCGACTTCGCGCGCCTGCGCGGCGTCTTCTCCCAGCTCGCCGAGGGCGTGCACGCCCTCCACCACGCCCGCAAGCTCCACCGCGACATCAAGCCGAGCAACGTCATGGTCACCCACCAGGGCCGCGTGGTCCTGATGGACTTCGGCTTCGTCGGTGAGGACTCGATCGGCACCCTCGAGTCGACCGCCGGCAGCATCATCGTCGGCACCCCCGCCTACATGGCCCCCGAGCAGGCCGCGGGCGGTCCGCGGACCGGCGCGAGCGACTGGTACAGCGTCGGCGCGACCCTGTACATGGCGCTGACCGGGCAGGTCCCGTTCCACGGCGAGACCCTCGGCCGGATGATGGAGCGCAAGCGCAGCGAGGTCCCGCCGCCGCCGCGCAGCCTCGCCGCCGGCATCCCGGAGGACCTCGACCAGCTGTGCCTGCGCCTGCTCCAGCCCGAGCCCGCCGCCCGGATCTCGAGCACCCAGCTGCTCGCCGCGCTGCATCAGCAGCCGCACGGCGCCGAGCACAGCTTGACCCGCGGGGTCCCGTATCTGTCACCGGCCGCCACCCACATCGGCGCGCGCCGCTTCATCGGCCGCGCCGCCGATGTCGGCGCGATGCGCCGCGCCCACGCCTCGGTGTGCGCCAGCAATCGGCCCGCCGTGATGCTGGTGCGCGGCCGCGCCGGCCTCGGCAAATCGGCGCTGGTCCGCCACATCACCGACGAGCTGCGCGCCAACAGCACGGTGGTCCTGCGCGCCCGCTGCTACGAGCGCGACGGCGTCCCGCTCAAGGCCCTCGACAGCCTGATCGACGCCCTCGCCCGCCACCTGCGCCAGCAACCGCGGCCCGGCCTCGGTGACGTGATCGCCGCGCTCTCGCCCCTGTTCCCGGTGCTGCAGGCCGGTGAGGGCAGCGCGCAGGCGCTCGGTGAGCAG
Organism: Nannocystis sp.; assembly: GCF_013812955.1. Lineage (GTDB taxonomy): Bacteria > Myxococcota_A > Polyangia > Nannocystales > Nannocystaceae > Nannocystis. The sequence continues at coordinate 13,572 of NZ_JACCSO010000454.1, forward strand.
CGCCCCGACGAGCTCGACGAAGCCGCCTTCGTCGCGCTCGGCCAGCTGCTCGCCAGGCTCGCCGAGCCGCGCCCGCTGGTGCTGTGGCTCGACGACCTGCAGTGGGGCGACCCCGGCAGCATGCGCGCCCTGCAGCGCGTGCTCGCCCCCGGGCCCGACACCGGCCCGGCCCCGGCGATCCTGCTGATCGCCAGCTACCGCAGCGAGGACAGCGCGACCAGCCCCGCGCTACATGTCATTCAGGACATGTCCCTCGCGCCAGGTCTCCCGGTGCACGTGCTCGAGCTCGGCCCGCTCGCCCCCGACGAGACCCTCGCGCTCGCCGAGGCCGTGCTCGGGGCCGACACCGCCCGCGCGCGCCTCGATGGCCTCGCCGCCGAGGCCCAGGGCAGCCCGCAGTTCCTCCACGACCTCGCCCGCTTCGTCGCCCACGGCCCCGACGCCGCGCCGGAGGTCACCCTCGACGAGCTGCTCGAGATCCGCATCGCCCGCCTCACCGAGCCCCAGCGCCGCCTGCTCGACGC
>NZ_JACCSO010000458.1 GCF_013812955.1 Nannocystis sp.
GATCACCACGAGCACGACGGACTACCGCACGCCCTCCCGGCCGCGGACCCCATCCAGGAGAACGACCCCGACATCAAGCGCCACTAAATTCCACCCGACCGTGTCTCAGAGTTGTTGACAGTCACCGACCCTGCACGATCGATCGGTCAAGCCGCGCTGCCAGCCTTCGCCATCGATCGGGTCCAGCGGATGCGGTACTTGGTCATGCGACGGCGGAGCGCGTGCCGTGTGATGCCCAGCATCTTCGCGGCCACGTTGATGCTGCCGCCAGCAACGCGGAGGGCCTCGGTGCAGAGATGACGTTCGACGCTCGCGAGATCGAAGGTGTCGAGAGTGATCGGAGGGACTGACTCGGTCATGGGTCTCCTGGCTAAGTTTTTGGCCCGCGGATGCGCGTCCCCGCCGGTCTTCTGGCGGCCCCGGCCATTGCCAACGCTTTGCCAAAACTTGGGGCACATGGGAGCATGGGGGAGCAAGCCGGTCCACGGCGACCCCCTCAAAACGCCCCTTTTGGTGGGAATGCGGCCGGTCGATGGGCTGCGGGGCGGTCTGAGAGGGTCGCCGAGACTTCGGCTTGAAGTCGCGATGGATCACGCCCTGGCGATGCGCCGCCGCCAACCCCTCGCCCGCCTGACGAAACACCGCGAGCGCCTCCCGCCAGGTCCGCGGCTTCGCAGCCAGCCAGGCGCGCAGCGTCGGCCCGGTGAGAAATTCCATCGCCACGTAGATCTCGTCGTCGACCTCGCCGACCTGGTACACGTGGACCACGTTGGGATGGGACACCCGCGCCAGCGCCCGCGCCTCGCGGAGCGTGCGCGCCCGGCCCTCCGGACGTCGCAGCGCCGCCCCGCGGATCAGCTTCAGCGCCACCTTGCGCTCGAGCTTGTCGTCGTAGGCCGCGTACACGACCCCCATCCCGCCCTCGCCGAGCAGCTTCAGCACCTGATACGGCCCGATCGTCGACGCCTCGCCGGTGGCCTTGAACAGCGCCGCGTGGATCATCGCCTTGGTCTGCCGCTGCGCCGCGTCGCCCAGCACCTCCGGCCGCAGCCCCGGCGAGGCGTGGGTGTCGGCGCCGCTCGACACGTCGAGCGCCGCGGGTAATCGATCGGGTGATCGATCGGAGTGGGTGGCGTCGGCGTCGACGATCTTCATCGCCAGCTCCTGGATGCGGGAATGGGACATGCGGCGGCTCTCCTGTCCACAGTGGTACCGACCGGCCGCATCCGGATCACTCGCCCGTCACTTTTTCCGTTCGCCCGCCTGGAGGCCCGCCTGGAGGCCGACCCGGGCCCGCAGCGCGCTCGCCCACGTCTCGATCCCGAGCAGGGTGCTGCCCGCCAGATCGGGGCTGCTCGCCAGGGCCTCGATCGCCTCGCGCAGCAGCGACCGCCCGCGCCGCAGCCTCGACTTTACCGTGCCCTCCGGGATCTCGAGCACCGCCGCCATCTCGACGGTCGTCAGCTGCTCCCAGTACAGCAGCTCGAGCGCGACCTGGCAGTCGACAGGGATCCGCCGCAGCCCCGCGAGCAGCAGCTTGAGCTCCTCGCCCTCGATCATGACCTGGCTCGGCGACGGCTCCATCGCCGCGACCGACACCTCGGCCAGATCGACCCGGTCGCCCTCGCGATCGCGGTAGTGCTTGCACAGCTGCCGGTACGCGATCGCAAACAGGAAGCTGCGGAAGCTGCCCTCGCCGCGAAACCTCCCCGCGCTCTCGACGCAGGCCAAAAAGGTCTGCTGGATCAGCTCCGCCTGGGCGTCCGTCTTGTTGAGGAAGAAGCGCGCCACCGGCTCGTAGTAGCGCTCGAACAGCACCTCGCCCGCGCCGCGATCCCCCGCGCGCCAGGCCGCCAGCAGCTCCTCGTCGCCCTGCCTCGAAGTCACGGCCGACAACCTACTCGCTTCTGCCCACCCCCGCACCTGCGAAGCCCGCGCGGCTCGCCCCGTGCCATGTGTGGCAGCGCGCTACGGATAAGGTCAAGGCCGCGCTCGAACCGGAGCTCTGGGCGCCGACGCAGGAATCCTGCGAGCACGACGACGTCGCCGATTGATCTGTCGTCATTGGCGTCATTGTCGTGCCCAGGCGGCGCCGCAGCGCGCCGGTCAGAGACGAGGCAGATCCGTGTAAGCTGTTCGCATGGATCCCGGCGCCGGCGCGGCGGCTCTCGCGGTGGTGCGGCGCGCCGGCTCGCTCGCGCCCGATGCCGCCGCAGAGGCGCTGCGCGGGGCGCTGGCCGGCCATTCGGGCGACCTCACGATCGCCGACGCGGCCGCCCGATCGGGCCTCGCGCTGCGCGACGCGGAGCTCGGCCTGCACCGCTTGTTGCAGCTGCACCGTGGCCACCTCTCGGTCACGGATCGCGGCGAGCTGCTGTTTCGCTTCCCGAACGGTCTGGCGCGCCACTTCGCCGGGGTGCCGGCGATGATGCGCTGGCTCGCTCGCGCGGGGCTCGGCGTGGTCCGCTGGACCGCGCGCTTCAGCCTCACCCTGTTCCTGCTCGGCTACGGCTCGCTCGCGGCGCTGGGCATCAGCCTCGGGATCGCGCTGGCCCTCGCGGCGCTGACCGAGGACGCGACGCCCTTCGAGGGCGTCGGATACGTCCTGTGGGCTGTGCTCGAGCTGTTCTCGGACGCGCTGTACTGGAGCGTCCACCCGCTGCTTGCGCCCGACGAATTCGCCGAGGCAGGGGGCCGTCGGCCGCGCGCGCTCTACCAGCGGGTCAACGGATTTTTCCTCGGACCGCCGCGTCCACGCGACGACCCGAAGTCGGCGGCGCGGGTGCTGGTCGCGGAGATCCGGGCGCGTCAAGGGCGGATCGGCCTCGGCGACGTCGTGCGCGTCACCGGCCTGGCCCCCGAGCCCGCGGGCGCCCTGGTGTCGCGGCTGCTGCTCGACTACGACGGCGAGGTCGACGTCAGCGACGAGGGCGCGATCGTCTACGCATTCCCGGCCCTGCGACCCAGCGTCGGCGAGCCGGCGGTCGCACCGCCGGCGATCTGGCAGCGGGTCCGCGAGCTGCAGCCCTTCACCGGCAACCGCGCGGGCAGCAACGTGGCGATCGTCGCGGCGACGGCGATGATCGCGATCTTCGGGTGGTTCGGGATGAGCCTCGGGCTCCCGCTGTGGGCCGCGCAGGTGCCGTTCTACGGCAGTTTGGCGCTGCTCGCGTGGGTCTTGCTGCGCTTCCCCTGGCACCTCGCGGCACGCCGGGTCGATCGCGCGGAGAACGGCCGGCGCGCGCTGCTGCGGCTGGCCCACGAGGGCGCCACGCGGCGCAGCGGGGTCACCGTGGCGTCGTTCATGACGGCGTGGCAGCGCGCGACCGACGGCGAGATCGCGGCCGATGCATTGCAGAGGCTGCTGATCGAGCTCGGCGGCGACGTGGTCACCGATGACGACGGCCAAGGGTCGTGGCGCTTCCCGACCCTCGAGCTCGAGCTCGGCGCGCTGGCCGTGCTGCGCGCCGAGGCGGACGCGTCGGAGCGCGAGGTCGGCGAGGTCGAGTTCAGCTCGCTGCCGGAGCACGAGGACGGCGCGGTGGAGTCCGCGCATTCGTGAGCGCGATCGCCAGCTGGCAGCGCTCGGCCGCAACGCCCGGATAACAGCTCGCCGATGTCAGGTGCGGTGCAGCGCCCGCCCTTCATTATGCTCGAGGTCGCTTGCGAGGCCGCCGCTTTGCCGGCCATTCATAGGACGCTCCAATCATGACATCCGCGATCAGCGACCTCCACCAGATCGAGATCCAAGGCGTCACCTACGCCTGGGATCGGGCCAGCGACCTGATGCTGATGAACGGCATGCCGGTAGCGGCGTTCCTGCTCGAGAGCACCCTGGCCGGCATGATGTGGGGCGTCGAGCGCATGGTCGGGCACGAGCGCTTCGAGCTGGCGATGCAGGCCGCGGGCCGGCGCAGCGTCGACGACGAGTGGCGGACCTTCATCTCGCAGATGCCCGCGCCCGAGATCGGGATCGAGCTGCTCGGGAACTTGACGGCGCTCGGCGGGCTCGGGCGCTGGAAGGTCATCGACTTCGACCATGCCGGCAAGACCGCGGTGTTTCGCGTGACCGCCGGCTTCGAGCCGATCTATCAACGCGCGCTCGGCGTCGCGTGGGGCTCGAGCTTCCTCGCCGGCAAGTTCGCCGGCTATTGCACCCACGCGTTCGCCACCTACTGCTGGGCCGAGCAGACCCGCTTCGTGGTGAAGGACGACGAGTTCGACGAGTTCGTCGTGCGGCCGTCGGACCGCAGCATCGAGGACCGCCTCGACGCGCTGCTGTTCACCGCCACGGCGTCCCCCGCCGACGTCGCCGCGGCGCTCGAGCGGGTGCGCCGCGAGGTCGACGAGCGCCGCGAGGTCGAGGTGCGCCTGCGTGCGGAGGTCGAGGAGCGTCGACGGGTCGAGGACGACCTGCGCGGCAAACTCGAGCTGATCGAGCGCCAGGCCGAGGACATCCAGGCGATGTCGACGCCGATCCTGCAGATCTGGTCGGGGGTGCTCGCGGTGCCCGTCGTCGGCCGCCTCGACAGCGAGCGGGCCAGCCGCTTGATGGAGGCGTTGCTCGGCGCGATCGTCGAGCGCCGGGCCCGCGCGGCGATCATCGACCTCACCGGCGCCGAGGGCCTGGACCCCACCACGCTCGACCACCTGCTGCAGCTCGCCGGCGCGATCCGGCTGCTGGGCGCTCGCTGCCTGGTCTCCGGCATGTCGCCCATGGCCGCCCAGATCGCCGCCGTGCTCGGCGTCGACCTGCACGCGCTGGCCGCTCACGCGACCCTCGAGGACGCGCTGCAAGCGGCCCTGCGCGCCGACGGCGTCCAGAGGCCAGGCAAGCGCCCGCGTTGAAGGTGGCGCGCATCGACTTCGCGCGCACACGCGCCTTGAACCCGCGAGCGCGCCCCTTCAAACTGCGCGCTCCGTGGACCAGCCCGCCCGCATCGGTCGCTTCGTCGTCCTGCGCAAGCTCGGCGAGGGCGGCATGGGTGTGGTGTACGCCGCCTACGACGAGGAGCTCGAGCGCAAGCTGGCGATCAAGCTGCTGCTGCCCGGCAAGCACAGCGATCGCCAGTCGCTCGGCGAGGCCCGCCTGCTGCGCGAGGCCCAGGCGCTGGCCCGCGTCTCGCATCCCAACGTCGTCCAGGTCTACGAGGTCGGCGCCGTCGGTGACGCGGTCTACATCGCCATGGAGCTGGTCCGCGGCAAGAGCCTCGGCGAGTGGCTCGGCGCCGGCCCGCGCAGCTGGCGGGACATCCTCGGCGTGTTCAAACAGGTCGCCGCCGGCCTGGTCGCCGCGCATGCGGCCGGCGTGGTCCACCGCGACATCAAGCCCGACAACCTGCTGGTCGGCGACGACGGCCGGGTCCGCGTGCTCGACTTCAGCCTCGCCCGCGCCCCCGCGCCCGATCCCTCCGAAGAGTCCAGCGCCGACCTCGGCCACACCCGCGCCGGCGCGCTGATCGGCACGCCGCTGTACATGTCGCCCGAGCAGCTGCGAGGCGAGCCCGCCGACGCCCGCTCGGATCAGTTCGGCTTCTGCGTCACCATGTACGAGGCGCTGCACGGCGTGCGCCCCTTCACCGGCGCCACGCTCGGCGAGCTGCGCACCTCGGTGTTTCGCGGCGAGGTCCGCAGCCCGACGAGCCGCGGCCTGCTGCGCTCGCTGCGGCTCGGCGACAGCCTGTCCCGGCGCACGGATCTCAATGCTTCCCGCCCGGCGGCTGTTCCAACGGACATGACCGAAGAGACATACACCAGCGCTCCGCCCGGCGCCGACACCGGCGCGCCCGCGTGGCTGCGCCGCGCCCTGCTGCGCGGGCTCCGGACCGACCCCGCCCAGCGCTACCCGGACATGAACGCCCTGCTCGCCGAGCTCGGCCGCGACCCGTACCGCTTC
>NZ_JACCSO010000460.1 GCF_013812955.1 Nannocystis sp.
CTACATGAAACTCCCCACCATGCGCGAGGCCCAGTTTTCTGCACTGATGGCCAAGTTCAACGATTTGATCATGCAGCATGCCATTCTTCGTGATCTCCTTGGAGTTTTATGAGGGGATGCTTAAGGGATTACCCTTGCTGTCGGCGCGCGTCAGGTAGCGGCCCTCCTCGACTAAAGTCTCCATGTTGATCTTTGAGACGGTGCCCTGGGAGGCGTTGGCGACCCAGACATAATTAAACTCGCAGCCGCAGGCGAGCTCCCCGTCCGGCACGCCGAGGTCGAGCTTGAGGCCGCCACCCGTGGTGGACGCGCTATCGGAGGAGCCAGACTCCGAGGCGGACTCGGAATTGGAGCCTGTTGTTAACAAGCCATCGGTCGCGCCGGTCGTGGGCACGGGCGCGCCGCTGGTGCCGGTCGTGGGCGTGGCGGTGGTGATCGCGGTCGCGGAGTCGGAGCCGCTCGCGCTGCTCTGGCCATCCTCGCCGCAAGCGGCGGCGGCCGAACAAAGGAGGAGGAGCGTGGCGCGGGCTGGCGATACCATTTTCGCACGGTACACCTCCGCCGGCCCGCGAACCAGCCCCCCACCCTGTCCACTCAGGGGTCGGGGTCAAGCTTCAGGGATCGACGCGCACGACCTCGTTGGCTTCGGCGTCGACGTACCACAGGTCGCCCTTGGGCCCGATCGTGATGCCCATGATGCGCCTGGCCGGGGTGCTCAGGCGGTCGATCTCGTTGCCGTCCAGGTCGAAGGCGATGATGTCACCGGTGCCGTGCTCGGAGACGAGGATCCGGTCGCCATTGAGTGCGAGGCCCGAGGGCTCGTCGAGGCCGTCGACCACGACCTCGAAGTCGGCCCCCTCGACGCCGGTGTACATGGCCCCGTCCATCTCGTTTTGCAGCTTCCCCGTGCTGGTGCCGGTCGCCGGGTCGAGTCGCATGATCCGGCCGGCGCCGGTGTCGGCGATGTAGAGCAGGCCGGTCGCGTGGTCGAGCTCCATGTGACCGGGCACGTTCTCGACGCGGGTCACTGTCGCATCGAGGTAACGCGTGATGATGCCGTCCGAGTGGTCGCCGCCGCCGGGCCCGTGGTCGGCCTGGAAGTCGTGGCGAACGAGGTTGCCGCGCTTGCCGTCGAAGGTCCAGTAGGCGTTGCCGAGGTCGTGGGCGATGCCCATGCACAGCGGGGCCTGGTGGAGCATGTCGAGGTGGCTGCCCTCCTGGGCCCCGGGCGGGAACTCCTGGCCGACCTTGGTGAAGATGTCCAGGTCGGCCGGCCACAGGGTCGGGCCCATGAAGTCGTCGGGCGCCTGCGGGCCGACGTTCCACTCGTTGCGGGACTCCTGGCAGGTTGCGAAATTGCCGTTGTCGCCGAACGCCGCCGACGAGGGGTAGGCCATGAAGTGCTGCCCGTAGGCGTCGATGCGCACCTCGGAGGTCTGCTGCTCGCTGCCCGGATCGAAGAAGATCACGGTGCCGTGGCTGAGCATGTTGAAGGTCCACAGCTGCTCGGGCGCGCCCGGGTTGAACTCGAGGTCGCGGACCACGTTCAGGCCGTGCTCGGAGGTGCCGATCACCGTGAAGGTGCCGCCGAACTCGGGCACAGTGTGAACCTCTCCGCTGGTGGTGGTCGGGGTGTCGCCGCTCGTGTCGCCGGTGGTGGGGCCGCTCGTGGGTCCGGTGGTGGCATCGTCGGTGGTGGTCGTGGTGACATCGGTGTTGTTTCCGCCCTCGGTCGCGGCCGGGTCGGCTGCACACGCAGTCATGAAGGGGATCCAGAGGGCGAACGAGAGCCAGGCGCGCGGCGACATGACCGGGAGCATACACGAGCCTCGCGGATGCGCTCCGGGATCCGGGCGAAGCTGGTACCATCGCGGGAGGCACCGGCAGCGACGCCGTGTGCTGGGCGTGGCCTGGTGGCTCGCTGCGTGCGACCGAGGCCCGACGACGCCGCCGCCGCCGGGGCCGTGCCCGCGCGCGATAACCTTACGGGTCGGGCGTGCTCGCTGCGCGCTCGCAGCTCGTGCGTCAAACGCGGAGCATGCGGACATCGTGGGCCTCGGATACCTTCGGTGGCCCGTGTTCGTCATTCGCCGCGCACAGCTCGATGCGATCGCCGCGGCGAGGAGGCGCGTGTTCGAGGCGTCGCTCGTGCGCCAGGTCGAGACCAGCGACGCGCCCGGGGCCGCCAGAGCGGGGAAAGACGCCCGCACCGTCGTGCGCCGCACCGTCGACGCGTGCCTCGCTTACGGCATCGACCGCGAGTGTGACATCGCCGACTATCTCGACTTCGTGCTCCGCTTCGGCCTCGACTTCGAGCGCCGTCCAGAGTTCGGCGCGTGCCGGGCCGTGCTCGAGAACCACGCGATGGTGGGGCCGGCCAAGCTGTCGGCTCTGGCCAGCCGCCTGCCGGAGGACTGAGTGCCGAGAACGAAGCCGAAGAAGAAGAAGAAGAAGAAGAAGAAAGGCTCGGAGCAGACGGTCGGGTCGGCGGTTCAGCGCTGCCCGCTCGCGACGTCGACGCTGCACGTGGACGTGATGTACTGGGACACCGGTAGGCCCGTCGAGGGGGCCGCGGTCACGCTGGTGCAGACCGGCGAGAACAAGCAGACGAGCGCCGGCGGCAAGGCGAGGTTCGACAGGCTGAAGCCCGGCACATACGACGTGAAGCTCGAGCCGAGCGGAGCGCTCGCCAGGTACAGCGCCATGGCGGCCGAGCAGGGCGACATCGCCTCGGCCGGCGAGGACGGCTATGCGGTGTTCTGGCTGGGCACGCCGCCCACGATCGACGTCGCGGCGACGCTGGACTTCGGCAAGCAGGTCGGGGGCGCGCGGCCGAAGCTGACGCTGGTGATCAAGAACACCGGCAACGCGGATCTGGTGCTGGGGGCGATCGGCTTCCCGGCGCTGTTCGTCGCGGACGCGGCGAATACTGTGGCCCCGGGCACCACCATCGCCTCCGGCGCGAGCGTCGACCTCAAGCTCGAGTTTCATCCCGACGCCGTCGGCGTCACCAACGGGAACCTCACGATCGCGTCGAACGATCCGAACCACGCCACCAGGACCGTCGCCTTGACGGGCGAGCAGGTCGCCCCCACGTTCGAGCTGTTTCGCGACGCGAGCGTGCTCCCGGTCGTGCCCTTCGCTACCTCGGACCTCGCGACCTCCCTCGACAACCCGCTGCCCGACAACAAGCACTTCGACAAGACATTCGATCGCCCGGCGACCTTCGACTTCCCGGCCAAGGACAACTACGCCGCCCACGCCGTGGCCGACGCCGATCCTTCGATCTTCCGCCTGCGCCTCAAGGACCTGCCGGTCGGCTTCCCCGCGGACGACATCGTGGTCACGCTCAAGGTGACGACCAGCGCGGACGAGGCCATCGTCGGCGCGACGGGCTTCAGGTTCGCCGGCACCGCCAGCCACCCGGCCGGCATGGCGGTCACGCTGCGTAAAAACGGGAGCGTCTGGGAATCGCCCTATCTCCGGGTGGCGACGACGGTCACCGACCTGAGCAAGAGCCCGACCTCCGCGATCGTGCACTCGCCCGCGCCCACGTACCCGGGGGTGACCCCGAGGATCCCGATCCAGGGCCAACAATTCGGGCGCAAGCTGAAGGTCACGGGCACCGCCGGCGGTCAGCCGGTCGCCAGCACCTTCACGATGGGCGGGCGCGCGTACGCCTGCATCCCGGTGCGATTCACCTGGGTCTCGGCCGCCCCGCCCGACGCGACGAAGATACGGCGCGGGCATGAAAAGATCGCCGATCTGAACGCGTTCTGGGCGGGTCACGGGCTGAGCTTCGCATTGCACGATCCCGCGCTGCCCCTCGATCACAAGCCGGCGCCGGACCGCAAGCTGATCGTCATCGGCGAGCACACCGGCAGCGCCGTGTTCGCGGACCACCCCGTCCAGGTCGAGATCGACCTCGCGGTCACGGTCAACGGCACCAGCTATCCGCGCCCGGCCGCGCTTCTGCAGCTCGCGGACCCGCCGATCACGATCACCGCCGACATCGCGGGCAACGCCACGCCGCCGGTGGCCGCCGCCGCGATCAAGGCCGCGGTCGAGGCCTGGGCCCCCACGGGCGGCCTGGCCGGCGTGCAGCTCGGCGCCGACGTGTTCGACTTCCTCGATCCGCGCGTGGTCGTGAGCGTCAACGGGGACTACAGCCCCAAGGTCCTCGACCCGATCGGCGCGCGCGGGCCGACCGACATCACGCTCAAGCGGGTCGGCGGTCCGGCGGTCGAGAAGCTGGAGGTCACCGGGCTCCGGGTGCTCGCGGCGGGCCTGCCCGATGCAACCGTCGACATCTTCTGCCCGCCCGTCACCCTCCCCTTCCACGACCCCAGGGTGAATCCGGCATCCGCGGCGCAGCGGCACTGGGTGCGCAGCTTCGGGCCGCCGAATGGCGACTACGTCTCCGTGTTGATCGAGCCGCGCGACGACGTTCAGGAGCGCACGGTCGCGTCCCTCTGTGAGGCGGGTCTGAGCTCGCTGTACAACGCGAACGAGGCCACGAAGAAGGGGCGCATCGACGCGCAGCTCCGGGAGCTCGGGTCCTCGACCAGCCCGATCTCGATCCTGAACTTCGGGCGCTGGTCGGAGCCGTTCGCTCGTTTCATCGTCTTCCTCCCCGATGGCAGCTTCAGCCCAATTAACGACCTGCAGCACGAGCTCGGCCACACCTTCGCCGACTGCAACCACACCATCAAGGAACCGGCGTGGTTCTACAGCTCGGAGCTGATGCACCCGAGCGGCCCGCAGTCACCGAACGCGAGCGCCAACAAGATGACCCGGCACAAGATCAAGATGGACACCGTCGCCAACAACGGCGGCTGGCAGTCCCTGTTTCAGGACGCCGCGGAGGGTTATGGCGGCGCCGTTCGGGCCCGCATCGCCACGCTCGCGCCCGCTGGCTGGCTGACCGCCGGCGGCGGTCCCGGCTTCCCCTGGTGAGTCACAGCTGCGCGAAGAAGTGGCGGCGCTGGATGTCGGCGGCTTCGACCGCGCGATCCGGGTTCATCGCGACCTCCTCTCGCCGCCGCGGGCGGGGGCGACCGCCGTGCGGCCGAGCGCGTAGGGCAGCAGCTTCGCGATGTTGCGCGCGTCGTCGATGCCGCGGTGGTGCGTGCCGGTCGGCGTGAGACCGACGCGGCGCATCGCGCTCTGGTTGCCCATCTCGCGGCGCTCGCCGGCCGCCCGCGCGAACGCCTCCTTGAGGTTCAGGTGCCGCGGGCCGAGCGGCGAGCGGATGCCCGCGCGCCGGGCGTCGCGCTCGAGCTGATTCTTGTCGTAGCCGCCCCACGAGCAGAACAGGGCGCCCTGCCCGAACGCGGCCAGGCGCCGCGCGACGAACTTGAAGGTCGGCGCGCGCACGACGTCGGCCTGGGTGATGGAGGTCAGCCGGGTGCAGAAGGGTGTCAGCCGCGGATGCACGACCGGACGGACGAAGGCCTGGAACTCGTCCAGGGGCTCCAGCGTGGCGCCGTCGACCAGTACGGCGCCGATCTCGATGATCTCGGTCTGCTCGCGCGGCATGGCGTGCATGTCGTCGCAGGTCGCCTCGAGGTCGACGACGAGGTAGTGAGTGGTAGATTCAAGCATTTTCGTAAAGCTTCCTTTCGCCGCCAGGTATAGTGCCGGCGTGCCAGACGAGAGCGGACAAGAATCCGGACACGCCGCGGGCTTCACCTGGGGCGACCTGCTCCAGGCCTTGATCGACGAGCACGGCACCCTCTCCGCGGTCGCCTGGCGCCTCATCGAGCAGGCCCAGGGCGACGATGTCGCGTCGATCGAGCGGGCCCTGCGGCGACTGCGACGCCGCGGTCAGCTCGACGGCGGCGTCTGGGGCCAGCGCCTGCTGCGGGTGTTCGGCGTGCCCGCGACCGTCGAGTCGCGCGTGCGCTGGATGGGCCTCTATCACAGCCCCTGCGCCGACCTGCCGCTGCCGCTCTGCATCGACCAGCTGCGCCTGTGGGACCGACCGCCGGTGTCGACGTCACGGGCCCGGGTCTGGCTGCACCTCGGGCACGCGAGCTGCGCCCTGCGGGCCCGCGCGCTCGACGACGCCGCCGCCCATCTCACCCAGGCGACGGCCGCGCTGACAGGCCTGGCCGGGCACGACGACGCGCGCATCGAGGCCGCGCTGGTCGGTGCATACGTGTGCAGCCAGCGCGGGCAGTCGGTCCAGGCATACTTCGACGGCGCCGAGCGCCTGCTCGCCGCGGCCAC
>NZ_JACCSO010000487.1 GCF_013812955.1 Nannocystis sp.
ATGGCCGCCCGAGCTGGCATGGCTCGCCGCCGCGCTGGCGGCCGCGGGTCCACGCGGCCTCGCCGTCGACGACCTCGACGAGCCCGGCATCGGCTGCGCGGCGCTGCTGACAGCGGAGCTGGCGGGCCTGGTCGTCGAGTCACCGCCGGGTCGCTATCACGCCCGCTGACGCGCCACAGATGGTTTAACGAAGTTGGATCAACGAAGCCTGCCCCGGTGCTGGAGGGCACCGAGGCAGAGAGACGCCGTTTTCTCGGCAAGCAGGACGCGGCGCTGCCGGGCAGCGCGGTCGTTCACAGCTTGGGGCAGTCGCGCTTCTTGTTCTCGGAGAGCTCGCAGGCGGCCGAGATGGTGGTGCCTGCGGAGGCAGCGGCGGAGCGAACCAGGATGAACTCGAGGTTGAAGCCCTTGTCGATGCACTCATCGGACATGTTGTCGATGGCGCTCGGGGTGGAGGTCCCCTTGTCGGTCAGCGTCGCGAAGCACACCGTCTTGCCCGCGGGCGCGACCCAGGCGCCCTTGACCTCCTCGCACTCCCCGATCTCGACGCGGGTGTCGTCGATGTTCTCCTCGTACAGCTGGCAGTTCGGCTCGAGCGTCATCGTGCTGTCCGGCTCGGTGTCACGCACGCAGTTGGGCATGCAGGCCGGCTTGATCTGGTCGCGGATCTGGTCGGCGATCGACTGCAGCGCGCCCGAGTAGTCCTGCTGGCAGATCGAGTACAGGTTGCGCTCGGCGGCGTCCTTGTCGATGAAGGCCTCGGCGAACTCGCGCTCGCGCACCGGCGGCACCGCGGTCGAGTCGGGGATCATCGGATCGTCGCTGGCCAGCACGCAGCCGGGCCCGATGCCGAACAGCAACTGCTCATCCATGTCCTGGTTATTGGCGTACGGGATCTCCGTGGCCCGCGTGTCGTAGCCGACAGGGACGCCGGCGATCATCGAGACCAGCACGCGCTGGTTCTTGTCGATCTCCTGCTTGGCGGCCTCGATGGTCTTGACGAACTTGATGTACTCGCTGACCGGCTTGAGCACCGCGTCGGCATCCGGCACGCCGACCTTGGCTGCACCGTCGACGATGCCCCAGTTGGCCGAGTGACACTCGCTGTACGGGCTGTCGCCAGTGCACTCGACGCCGGCCTTCCAGCACAGCGCGGACGTCGGCTGGACGTCGTCCGGGCTGTTCCAGAACACCTTGTTGGCCATGAAGACATCCTTCTGGGCCTGCTGGTACGAGCAGTCGGCCTCATCCGTGATGACGACGATCGAGAGGATCGCCGCCTCACGCAGGAAGCCGTAGTTGGGCAGGGACTTCTCGTCGGAAGCCTTGGCCAGCGCCTTGTACATGCTCTCGAGGTGCGACTCGAAGCCACAACCGGCCACGCCCTGCGGGCCGTAGCACTGGAACGCCTCGACGTTCGAGTCGACGCCGCCGATGTTCGACTGCTTCTCGATGCGCTCGATCCACTTGCGCGGCTCCTCCTTGCCGTCGCTGTACTGCGTCGTCGTCCCGCGGACCGTCAGGTCGGCGTTCTTCTTCGTGCAGTAGTCGGTGCAGGCGAACGCGAAGTTCGCGTTGTTGTAGCTGAACTCGTTGGTGTCGACGCGGTCGAGACAGCTCGAGAGCACCAGCGTGCCGTTCTCCGGCGTGGTGTTCGGGCAGCGCGGGTTGCCGGCGTCGGTCGTGGTGATGCCCAGGCGATAGTTCGCGGACACATCCTCGGCCTCGAGCACGCCGATGAACGAGGCGAAGTTCTGCGAGAGCAGCGCCTGCTCCTCGGCCATCGACCCGGAGTTGTCGATCACGAACAGGATGTCGACATCCTTGTTGATGGCGATGGAGACCGTGTTCTCGGCTTCCTCCGACTTGTCGTACTCGACGGGCTTGAGGGGGTGGTCGAGGCAGGCGCTCAACATCAGCGCCGTACCGGCAGCGATCGAGAGGCGGGAGCAAGAAAAAGCACGCGACATGTGGATTCTCCGCGGGGCGAGCCCTGACAGACGCTCACCATTGCAAAGGACGGCGGCCATGTAAAGCACTACGACATGGGTGGGGACGCGCAGATCCGCGTGCCTGCCCCGGGCCTTGGGTGAGCACCCGGGGGGAATGGTGGACCGCGTCCCTGGCGCAGCCGGCTTTGGGCCGACACGACCGGTATCGGCGCGAGGAGCTGGACCCCAGGCGCGACGAGGGGCCCCGGGGCAGCACCGGGGCAGTACCGGGACCTGGGGGAGACCGGAAGGCCGGCTCAGGCCGGCTCAGGCCGGCTCAGGCCGAGGGACGCTCGTGGTTGCCCTTGCCGCGTCCGCGGACGACCAGGCGAACGGGCACCCCGCGCAGGTTCCAGCGGGTCCGGATCCGGCGCAGCAGGTAGCGCTCATAAGCAGGGGTCAAGCAGCGGCCGTGGTTGGCGGAGATGACGATCAACGGGGGATCGCTCTCGGCCTGGGTCGCGAACAGCAGCTTGACCGGCTTGGGCCCGAACATCGGCGGAGAGTGCTCGGCGACCGCGGCCTTGAGCTCGGCGTTGAGATCTGCGGTCGGGATCCGGCGACCGAGCGCGCGCGCGGTGTGCAGGCAGGCCTCGAGCAGCTCGTCGAGCCCGCGGGCGTGTCCCTGGCCGAGATCTCGGCCCTCACCGACGATCGAGGTCTTGATCATGAAGGGCCGCTCGAGGAAGGCGAGCTCCTCCTCGGCCTGGACCCACACGGCGTGCGCGGCCTTCTTGTCGCGGGCCACGAGATCCCACTTGTTGAGGACCGCGACCACGCCCTTGCCGCGCTCGTGCGCCATCCGGGCGATGCGCTGGTCCTGGTCGGTCACGCCGGCGGTGGCGTCGAGCACCAGCACGACGATCTGGGTCCGCTCCATCGTCCGGACCGCCTTGATCGCGGCGAGCTTCTCCATCGCCCGGTCGATCTGCTTGCGCCGGCGCAGCCCCGCGGTGTCGATCAGCACCAGCTGCTGCTTGTTGAAGACGAAGGGCAGATCGATCGGGTCGCGGGTCGTGCCCGCCTCGGCGTCGACGATCACCCGCGGCTCGTTCATCAGCGCGTTGATCAGCGACGACTTGCCGGCGTTCGGCCGACCCATGAACGCGATCCGGATGCCCTCAGGCACCGGCACGATCGAGCCCGCGGGGGCCGTCAAGGCCAGGCGCGAGAGCACCGCCTCGTGCAGCTCGCCGGTGTTGCGCCCGTGCGCCGCCGAGATCGCCAGGACCTCGCCGAGCCCGAGCTCGTGCATTTGCTGGGCGTCGACCTCACGCGAGGGGTTGTCGACCTTGTTGGCGACGACCAGCAGCGGCCGGCCGGAGCGGCGCAGCATCTCGGCGATCTCGCGGTCGTCGCTCGAGATGCCCTCGGCGGCGTCGACCACGAACAGGATCAGGTCGGCCGCATCGATGGCGATCTCGGCCTGCGCCCGGATGTGGCGCATGAGGCCGGTACCGTCGTCGAGGTCGAGGCCGCCGGTGTCGACCAGCAGGTAGCTGTGGCCCCCATGGTTGACCGCGCCGTAGAGCCGGTCGCGGGTGACACCCGGACGGTCCTCTACGATCGCCTTGCGCGAGCCGACCAGGCGGTTGAAGAGCGTCGACTTGCCGACGTTCGGACGCCCGACGATCGCCACCAGGCTGGTGCCGGTCGGCGCTGCCGGATCGCGGCCCTCGCCATCCTCACCGTCGGTGTCGAAGTCCTCGTTCGCAAAATCTTCGGTCTCGTCATCGTCCGCGTGGTTCACGACTCACCTCCGACGGCCTCGTGAAGGCCGAGGCGCTGCATCAGGGCCGGGTCGCGGGTCCAGTTCGCGGTCACAGTGACGTTCAAGAACAGGTCGCAGGCGCGTCCGGTGAGCCCGGAGATGGCCCGACGGGCGTCGATCGAGATCTGCTTGATCGTCTGCCCGCCCTTGCCGATGACCATCGCCTTCTGGCTCTCGCGCTCGACGTGGATGGTCGCGCGGATGATGTCCTTGGGCGGCCGCTTCTGCTCCTTGAAGGCCTCGATCGTCACCGCGCAGGCGTAGGGCAGCTCGTCGCCGAGGTGGCGAAACAGGGCCGCTCGCACCCGCTCACCGGCGTGCCAGCGCATGCTGCGGTCGCTGAGCTGGTCCTCGTCGAACTTCGGCGCCTGCACCGGCAAGCCGGCGGCGATGTGGGCCCGCAGGGCGTCGAGGCCGACCCCGGTGTGGGCGCTGACGGGCAGCACCGCCGCAAAGTCGTGCAACGCCGACCAGCGGGCGATCACCGGCAGCAGCAGCTCGGGCGGGTGCAGGCGATCGACCTTGGTCAGTACCAGCGAGATCGGCTTGCCGAGCGCCGCCAGGGCCTCCAGCGCCGCGCGGGCGCCCTCCCCGGGCTCCCAGGCCGCGGCCAGCTCGGGGTCGCTGAGCGCCGGGACCTCGGCCAGCAGCAGCAACAGGTCGACCGAGCGGGCGCCGCGGATCGCCTCGTCCACCATGAAGCGATTGAGCGCGGACTTGGCGCGGTGGATCCCCGGCGTATCGACCAGCACCGCCTGCATCTGCGAGGTCGTCCAGACCCCGAGCTGGCGCTCCCGCGTGGTCTGCGGGAAGCGGGTCGCCACCGCCAGCTCGGCGCCGATCAGCGCATTGAGCAGGGTAGATTTGCCCACGTTTGGCCGTCCGCACAGCCCGACCCGACCGGCGCGAAAATCAGCCGCCACGCCCGGTCGGTCCGTCGGCGCGGTAGCAGTAGTCGGGCCGGTCTGGAGATCGTCGTTCATCGCTCGAAGGCGGGGTTATTCGCCAATTTACGGGCATAGGCAAGCACGGATCGCGGCTTCGCGCCGACCCCTGGATGACCGGCCACACGTGGAAGCCCCGTCGCCGACATCGGACCCTCTGTAATCCTATGTAGGATATTTGATTCTATCGCCCGACAAGGCGCATGGTGCGACCCATGACCCCTGCCCTGGAACGCCGCGCCTGTGCCCGGATCGACAAGCTCTTCCGTGTCCTCGTATTCTCGGAAGAGTTCGGCGACCAGTGGTTCATGGCCCGCAACATCTCGGAGACCGGGATGTTCGTCGAGATGCCCGAGCCCCTGCCCTTGCGGACCAAGGTGATCGTGCGCTTTCAGGTCCCGAGCGACGACGCAGCGATCTGCGCGATCGCCCGCATTCAGAACCACTATTACCTGCAGTACGCCGGCGCGACCGGCCTCCAGGCGCTGTCGGGCGCCGGGCTGCGGTTCTTACGCTTCGTCCCCGAGATCGGCGGCCCCGTGCCCCACGATCGCTTGCACTGAACCATTGAGAGCTGCCCCCTGGGACATGGCCTTGTGGACATGTCCCAGG
>NZ_JACCSO010000490.1 GCF_013812955.1 Nannocystis sp.
GCCCGGCGCTGGCGCCCGGCCGTCGGCATCGGCCTGCGCTGGGTCGACCGCCCGCACCTGCGCCTCACCGGCGAGCTGCTGCTCGGCTGGCTGATCCAGGGCGAGCCGCTCGATCGCCGCGGCCCGAACGCCGAGGCCCGCCTGCGCCTCGCCACCCCCGTCGGCCGGATCGCCCCCTACCTCACCCTCGGCACCCAGCACACCATCCTCCCCGACCGCACCCGCGTCATCCGCGAGTCCGGCACCAGCGTCGACTGGTCCGCGCGCCACGAGTGGACCCTCAAGGCCAGCCTCGGCCTCGCCGTCACCATCAACCACCGCGTCGGCCTCGACCTCGGCGTCGACCTCGCCTGGGTCGGCGCACCCGACAGCATCGGCATCCCCGGCCTGCACCTCGGCGTGCTGTTCGGCGGCGGCCCGCGAGGAGCACAGTGACCATGACCCGGAGCGCCTGCATCACCCTCGCCGCGCTGGCCCTCGCCGGCTGCATCAACGACGACCTCACCCTCTACGAGTTCGAGCTGCGCGGCACGGTCTCGGTCGCCGACGGCCTGCCCACCACCGGCGACCTGCACCTCGAGCTGCATCACGCCGAGAGCGGCGCCGGCCGTTTCAGCTACCCGCTCGGCCAGTTCGCGGCCTTCCCGGACGTCGGCAGCCCCGACGCCGAGCTCACCGTCACCGCCCGCGCCCCGATCGACGAGGGCAACGGCCTCGTCGTCTACGCCTGGCTCGACGTCGACGGCGACGGCATGCTCTGCGCACCAGGCGTCGTCGATGAGCCGGCCGGCCTGGTCGAGGTCGACACATTCCCGGCCCACGCCCTGCGCTTCACGCTCACGCTCACGTCCCCCTGCAGCGGCCCCGAAGCGCTCTATCCGTAGCCTCCCCCCTGGAGGTGCCGCGAGAGAACATCGCCCTGCGACACGTCGACCCAGCCCCCCAAACCGCCGCGGCGACCGCAACGCCGAACCACGCCAAAACCCCCACCAGAGCGACAGCAGCGCCCCCCTCCCGCGGCCCCGCCCGCATGCTATAAACCGCCCCCGATGGCGCGCACGCTCCCGCACAACAACGAGGCCGAGGCCGCGATCCTCGGCGGCATCTTGCTACGCGGCCAGCAAGCGCTCAACGACGTGCTCGACATCGTCCGCGAGGACGACTTTTACAACACCGCCCACCAGGCGATCTTCAAGGCGATGAAGGCCCTCGACGAGCGGCGCGAGCCGATCGACGTCGTCACCCTCGAGGCCCAGCTGCGCAACGTCGGCGAGCTCAAGGTCGCCGGCGGACTCGAGGCGCTGAACAAGCTCGGCGACCGCTACGCGACCAGTCAAAACATCGTGCACCACGCCGAGCTGGTGCGTCGGGCGTCGATGGTCCGCAACCTCGTGATCACCGCGCGGGAGGTCGCCGACGAGGGCATGGACGAACTCGAGAACCCCAACGAGTTCATCGACCAGGCCGAGAAGCGGATCATGGCGGTCAACGAGCGCGGTCGTCGGACCGCGTATCAATCCTCCGCCGACCTGCTCAAGCAGATCTTCGTCACCATCACCGAGCGCGCGAAGCGGCAAAACCCGATCACCGGCGTGCCGACCCACTTCACCGACCTCGACAAGATGACCGGCGGCATGCAGCCGGGCGACCTCGTGATCATCGCCGCCCGCCCCTCGATGGGCAAGACCGCCTTCGTGCTCAACCTGGCCCAAAACGCCTGCGTGCCGCAGACCCGCCACCTCGGCCTGCCCGAGGACGAGCAGCCGGTGCTGCACCCGATCCTGTTCTTCAGCCTCGAGATGGGCGCGACCCAGCTGGTCGAGCGCGTGCTGTGCAGCGAGGCCAAGGTCGACTACAGCAAGCTGCGCTCCGGCGCCTTCATCGACGACGACTTTCGCCGCATGATCGGCGCCGCCGACCGCATCTCCCAGGCCCGCTTCTTCATCGACGACCAGGCCTCGCCCTCGATCCTCGAGATGCGCGCCCGTGCCCGCCGCTTCCGCGAGGACCGATCAATTTTCACGGGCAATAAGGAGCAATTCGGCCTCATCATCGTCGACTACCTCCAGCTCGCCCGCGGCGGCAAGAGTCGCTACGACTCGCGCGAGCAGGAGATCAGCGAGATCTCCCGCGGCCTCAAGGCGATGGCCAAGGAGTTACACATGCCGGTGCTCGCGCTCTCCCAGCTCAATCGCGCCGTCGACAGCCGTGCGGACCACCGCCCCCAGCTCTCCGACCTCCGCGAGTCGGGCGCTATCGAGCAGGACGCCGACGTCATCATGTTCATCTACCGCGAGGAGCGCTACCTCGCCGGCGATGCCTCGCCAGCCGACCGCCAAAAGGTCGAGAACAAGGCCGAGATCATCCTCGGCAAGCAGCGTAACGGCCCGATCGGCACCGTTCACCTGACCTTCCTGAAGCACCACACGCGCTTCGAAAACATGCTCAACGGCCCCGGGATCACCGACTAGCATCGCTCCTCGGCGCCGCGTGGCATCACGGGGACCCCCCCGCGGCCTGCGGAGACTCGGCGCCGGGTCCCCCAAAACTCCCGCAAAACGCCGCTCGCTTGGCGGGCGGCGGCCAAAATTCGGCGCGGACCTCGCGAACTCTCGGCGCCGGGCGCCCGCTCACCCACGATCGTGGCCGCGGAAGGGGCCGCGGAATGGGCCGCAGAAGTGCCGCAGGAGCGGGCGCAGGAGCGTGGCAAAGCCGGCGCCGGCCGTGATAGGTTGCACGGCGATGTCGGTGCCGCCCCAGATCGGGCCATTCAAGGTCAAGGGCCTCCTCGGTAAGGGGGCCATGGGCGAAGTCTACGAGGGCATCGACGAGAAGCTGGGCCGTCGCGTCGCCATCAAGATCCTCGGGCGCAAGCACCGGGAGTCCGAGGAGTTCAAGACCCGCTTCCTCCGTGAGGGTCGCGCCCTCGCGGCGATGAACCATCCGAACATCGTTGCGGTGTACTTCATCGGCGAGCACGAGGACCGTCCGTTCCTCGCCATGGAATTCCTCGACGGCGAGGACATCGGCGGCTCGCTCAAGAAGCGCGGCGCGCTCCACCCCGGCGACGCCGCCGAGGTCATCCGCCAGGCCGCCATCGGCCTCGCCGAGACCCAGCGCGTCGGCGTCGTGCACCGCGACGTCAAGCCCTCCAACCTGGTCGTGACCTCGCAGGGCTTCGTCAAGGTGACCGACTTCGGCCTCGCCAAGGCGCTGCAAGAGGACCTCTCGATCACCGCGACCGGCGTGTTCGTCGGCACCCCCGACTACCTCGCGCCCGAGCAGGCGATGGGCAAGGAGGTCGACGCCCGCGCCGACGTGTACGCGCTCGGCTGCTCGCTCTATCACATGTGCAGCGGCCACCCGCCGTTCCGCAAGGGCGGCCAGGACGACCACTACACCGCGGTCGTGCGCCGCCACCTCAAGTCGGAGCGCCCCGAGCTCAAGCTCGAGATCAAGGGCTTCGACGAGCCGCTCTCCGACCTGTGCCGGCGGATGATGAGCCGTCGCCCCGACGTGCGCCCGACCTTCGAGGAGCTCAAGACCAACCTCAATGAGATCTCCAGGCGCATGGGCGGCCAGGTGCCTCCGCGCCACGCCAGCGTCGAGCTGCGCTCCGTCGACGACGTCAAGTCCGCCATCGGGACCAAGCAGCCGGGCGACCTCCCCTCCGATCGCCCGCCCCGCCAAACCCGCACCACCATGATCGCCGTCGGCATCGGCGTGACCATCGGCATCGCCCTCGGCGTCGTGCTCGCGGTCATGTCGCTGTGAGCGGCCGACCCACCATGAGCGCAGCCCACTCGCCCTTCGTCGATCCCGCCGCCGCCCACGCGACGGACATCCTCCGCCAGGCCCTCGGCGGCCACAGCCTCGACTGGGCGCTCGTCGCCGGCTCCGGGCTCGGCGTCGGCTTCGTCTCTCCGGAGGGTGGCATCGGCCTCGAGATCGAGGGCCAGCTCGCGCTCGCCGAGCTCGGCCTGCCCGCGCCTTCGGTCGCCGGCCACGGCAACAGCCTGGTGTGGGGCCGCATCGGCGCCGCGCGGGTCTGCGTCCAGACCGGCCGCCTGCATCCTTATGAGGGTCACCCGATCGGCGTATGCACCGCGCCGCTCGCCGCGATGCTCGCCTGCGGCGCCCACGGGGCCGCCCTCACCTTCGCGGTCGGCGGCCTCGACCCGGCCCTGCCGACCGGCCAGATCGTGCTGCTGCGCGACCAGATCGCCCTGTTCGGCCCGACCCCGCTGGTCGGCCCGCAGTTCATCGACTGCAGCCAGATGTACGCGACGCACCTGCGCAGCCGCGTGCAACAGGTCCGCCCGGGCCTGCCCGAGGTCGTGTACGCCCACGCCCGCGGCCCCCAATACGAGACCCCGGCCGAGACCGAGGCCCTGCGCCGGCTCGGCGGTCAGGTCGTCGGCATGTCGACCACCTACGAGGCGATCCTCTGCGCCGCGAAGCGCGTGCCGGTGCTCGGCCTCGGCGTCGTCACCAACGGCGCCGGCCAGCAAGGCCTCAATCACATCGAGGTCCAGGAGCGCAGCAACGAGGCCCGCGCCCAGATCGCCGCCCTGCTCGGCGCCCTGCTCGCCGGCAACCCCGACGCCGGCTGAGCCCTCGCGGCCGCCTGTCTCGTGGTCCCCGAGGGCCGGTGCGGGAGATCCTGTCTTTTGGGGCAGCCTGCCCCCCCGCGGCCAGGCTTGCGCGGCCCGCTTGGGCCTCGCGTCTCGTGCGCTTGCTCCTGTCCCTCGGGCCAGCCGCTTCCTCGCGCCCGCTTGCTCGCGCGTGCTAGCTCCTGGCCCGTGGAGAGCCTGCTCGCCGCCGTACATGCTGCCGCGAGCCCGCGCGACTGGTCGCGCGGGGTCGAGCTGTCGCGCGCGGGCGCCGTGCTGGCCCTGCGCCACGCGCCCGACGAGATCGTGGTCCAGGTCGCGGTCAAGGGCGCGGCCGTCAGCCCGACCGTCACGCTATGGCCGGTCGACGCCGAGTGGAGCTGCGATTGTGACAGCCGCGCCGACCCCTGCTTTCACGTCGCCGCCGCCGTGATCGCCCTCAAGCGCGCCGCCGAGGCCGGACAGACGCTGCCCGGCACCAGCGCCCGCACCGGCAAGGTCGGCTACCGCTTCACCCGCGGCCCCGAGGGCCTGGTGTTCACCCGCGTGCGCGTGGCCGAGGGCAGCGAGGAGCGCCCGCTCAGCCACAGCCTCGCGCTGCTCAGCTCCGGCCGGGTCGAGGGCAGCCAGCCGATCGTCGCCTCGGCGGCCGACATGGCCGTCGACCTCGCGCTCGGCGCCTTCCTCAAGCCCGGCGTGCTCCCGGCGCCGCTGGCCCGCAAGGTCGTGCCCCTGCTCGCCGGCTGCAGCGACATCCGCCTCGACGGCGCCGAGATCACGATCGGCGCCGAGTCCGTCGGCTTTCACGCGCTCGTGGCCCCCGACGGACCTGGCTTTAAAGTCAGCCTCGCCCGCGACCCCGCGATCTCCGAGACCTTCGGCGGCGGCGTGGTCGCGCGCGTCGGCGACACCCTGCGCGTCTGGGACCCGACCAAGCTCGGACCCGAATTCGCCGAGCTCAAGACCGGCCTGCACGTCGCCCCCGAGCGGGTCTCGTGGCTCGTCACCGAGCTGCTGCCCCGGCTCGAGCGGGTCATCCCCGTGCACATCAGGGCCCCGCAGCTGCCCAAGCTCAGCGACGGCCACGCCCCGCGGGTCGTGCTCGACACCACCCTCAGCGGCGAGGCCCTCGCGGTGCTGCCCACCATCGTCTACGGCGACCCCCCGGTCGCGCGCCTCGACGGCGATCGCATCGTGCCCTTCGGCCGCATCCTTCCCCGTCGCGACCTCGCCGCCGAGGCCGTCCTG
>NZ_JACCSO010000498.1 GCF_013812955.1 Nannocystis sp.
GGACACGAGTGCAATGCCCCGCAGATGCTGCACACCAGCGTGGTCGCAAAGCCGCGTCGATTCAGGAACAGGATCGCCTGCTCGCCCGCCAACACCGTCTCCGTCAACGCGCCACGCATGCGGGCCGTGAGCAGCGTATCGGGGTCCGGGCGATGCACAGCCAGCGGCACCAGCTCGACCTTCGGCAGCGGCCGCGGCGTCGGCCGGGTGTCGAGGCGTAGCCAGCGATAGCGGCCGGCCCGCGCCTGCTCGTAGGTCTCGAGCGCTGGCGTGGCGCTGCCGAGCACCGCGAGCGCCTTCTCGTCGCGCGCGCGCACCAGCGCGACGTCGCGGGCGTTGTAGCGGACGCCCTCTTCCTGTTTAAACGACGAGTCGTGCTCCTCGTCGACGACGATGACCTTGAGGTTCGGGACCGGCGCGAACACGGCCGAGCGCGCGCCGATCACGATCGGCCGCAGGCCCATGCGGATCTGCTGCCAGGCGTCGAGGCGCTGCCGCGGGGTCAAACCACTGTGCAGCACCGCCACCGTGTCGCCGAAGCGGGCCCGAAAGCGGTCCGACAGCTGCGGCGTCAGGGCGATCTCCGGCACCAGCACGATCGCCCCGCCGCCGCGCGCCCGCGCCTCGGCGATCAGTTGCAAGTACACCTCCGTCTTGCCCGAGCCCGTCACCCCGTGCAGCAGCGACACCGCGAACGCGCCCGCGTCCATGTCCGCCAGCAAGGTCGCCAGGGCCCGCTGCTGATCCGCGGTCGGGGCCTGCGGCACCGAGCTCTCCGGGGCCCCCTCCGCGAAGGGATCCAGCGCCCGCAGCCGCTCCTGGGCGACGACCAGGCCCGACTCGAGCAGCGGCACGATCAGCACACTGAGCCGCGCAAACGGCCCGCGCAGCTCGCCCGCCGCCATCCACACGCCGGCCGCCGCGCCCTCGAGCATGTCGAGCAGCGCCCGCCGTTGTTTGCTACGCCCGAGGATCCCCTGGATCGCCTCCTCACCGCCGGGCCCGCCGCGCAGGTAATCGGTGCGGCGATAATGCATCTCCACGCGCGCCGCCTCGTCGCTGCCGTCGTCCCAGGTGATCGTGCACAGCTCGCGCGCGGCCAGCTCGCCGAGGATCCGCAGCACCCCGGGGATCCGCGGACGCAGCGAGGTCAGCCGGTCCACCGCCAGCTCCTGCTTCGGCGCCGTCGCCAGCGCCGCGAGCACCCGCTGCTCGGCCACCGAGGGCACGTAGGGCCCGCCACCCGTCGGCGTCAACACGAACTCTCGCGATGAGTTCAGCGCCTCCGCGCCAGCCGGCATCAACCTGGCCTTTCGGACATCCGAACCCGTCAACAAGCCCGGCAGCGCCAGCCGGTACACCTCGCCCACCGGCGCCACGTAGTAGTCCTGCACCCACTCGCACAGACGCACGAGCCCGGGCGTCAGCGACGGCGCGCCCGGCGGATCGAGCACCTCCTCCAGACGACGCATCCGCGGCGCCGGCTCGGCGACGACGTCGCGCACGACCCCGACCAACCCGCGCGCGCCAAAGGGCACCAACACCCGCGCCCCGGGCTCCGGCGCGCTCGCCCAGTCGTCGGGCACCGCGTAGCTGAACGCGCGATCGAGGCCGACCGGCAGCGCCACCGACACCAACCGCTCACTCACGCGTCCCCTCGCCGCAGATCTCCCGCCGAGCGGTGCAGCGCTCGCCACAGCCGTCGCCGCGCCAGCGCGCGATCGAGGCCACCCGCGAGCACCAGCAGCACGCCGACCGCCACCAACAGGCGCAGCAGCCACCCCCACCACAACGCCAGCAGCCCGGCCTCGCTCGCATCCACGGCGCGCGCCGCCCCGGCGCACACCCCGGCCAGCAGCAGCAGCGCGAGCCACGGCACCAGCAACATCAACCCACCACGCAGCCCGCTGCGCTGCGGCCCGACCTCGAGGCCACGCCCGGCTGCAGAGTCGACCCAGCCGAGGCCACCGTTCACGCTCACAACCACGACCACGAGCCCGGCCACGCCCGCGAACATGCACCCGAGCGCTGCACCGAGCCCATCGAATGTCGGCGGTCCTGCGAGCCCGCTCGCCCACGACCGGCGCCACGCTTCGAGCATCGCCGGCCCGCCCCATCGCAGTTCGGCCGCCAGCGCCAGGCACAGC
>NZ_JACCSO010000505.1 GCF_013812955.1 Nannocystis sp.
ATGCACAGGCGGGCGAGATGCCCGCGTGCGCGAGGCCGTTCGGCTACGTGCCGCGCCAGACGCACGAGTGCGACGCCTCGCGGAGTTCATGGAGCGCTGCGAGGAGCAGGCGGGGCCGCTGCCAGCGTTCGTGAAGGGGGAGCTGGAGGGCTTTGCGGGCTGCGGGGACTTCGAGCTCGGCTTCGTGCGGGCCTGTTGCCGCACCTGCGGCGACGAGCTGCGGGTGCCCTTCTCCTGCAAGTCGCGCGGCTGTTGTCCCTCGTGCATGGGCCGGCGGATGGCCGAGGGCGCGGCGTTGCTGGTGGACCACGTGCTGCCGGCGGTGGGTTACCGGCAGTGGGTGCTCTCATTCCCGGGCCCGATGGCGGTGCGCCTGGGCTACGACGCGCCGCTGCTGGCCGCCATCGCCGGGCGGCTGGCGCGGGCGGTGATGCAGGACATGCGGCGCGGCGTGAAGCAGCAGCACGGGCTGGCGTCGGTCGCGTCGTTGCACGCGGGCGTGGTCACGGTCGTCCAGCGCTTCCGCAGCGACCTCGGCCTCTACGTCCGTCCGCGGCGCCCCAGGTGGGACCGGCAAGGACTTAAGGAAGAGTCTGGTCGACTTCGCCAAGTTCCAACTCGACATTGAAGTCCGGCCCTACTCGCCCGACGTCGAACAGTTGCAGCGCGATATCCTCGCGTCTTCCCTGGTGCTCATGCCGTCCCGCAGCGAAGGGTTCGGGCTGGTCGGCCTCGAGGCAATCGCCGCGGGGACGCCGGTTTTGGTGAGCGACCAGAGCGGCCTCGGTGACCTGCTCCGTGAGCGGCTAGGCAGGCTGGCAGAGCCAGCGATCGTCGCTACTCATAGCAAACTGAATAAGGCAGCACTGGAATGGGAGCGAGCCATCGAGTCCGTGCTCCTGGATCGCCATGCCGCGTTCACTCGGGCTGCGGCGCTCCGTCAGGCACTCGCTATCGAGTTGACCTGGCCGGAGGCGATCCGTCGCCTGGAAGCGGCCTGGTCCCGTTTGTTCGCGGACCTTCCTCCCGCCGCATGACATGCGGCCGAGCCGCACCCAATCGCGCCCCCGCGACGGGGCGTCCGGCTGTTGCTTCCGTCGTGATGGTGCCGATGACGCCACTACACCGAGTCCCCCGAGCACGATCCACCTCGTTGCTTCTTCGCACCGGCCTTCTTCGCACCGGCCTTCTTCGCACCGACCTTCTTCGCGCCGACCTTCTTTGCAACGATTTTCTTCGTGCCGGCCTTCTTCACAGCCTTCTTCGCGCCGGCCTTCTTCACAGCCTTCTTCGCGCCGGCATTCGCAGCCTCCTTCTCGGCCACCCTCTTCACTCCGACCTTCATGCCGGTGGGCTGGGCCGACGTATTAGACGAATTCTCGCACCGTTCATCCGCCGCCGAATCTGTCGGCCTTTTCAGCAGGTCATCCGGTCCGATCCCGGCTTCGATCCGTCGTGCGCGTGCCCACTGGTCCTGTCGGTCGCCTTCCATCTCATAGGTTCTCGCCAGCTCGTCGAGCAACATCCCGGCTCGCGGCCACCGAGTGCGTAGGGCCTCCGCACCGGCCTGGAATTGCGACGCTAGTACTCGTTCCTGTGCGCCTCCCTCGTGAAGCCCGTGCGTCGTAGTCCCGCGCAGGTTATACTTCGCCGTTTGCATCGCCCGAGACAGCTCATGGAGTTCTCCTCGCTGCACGAGCTCGCGCGCTGCTAGACAAGGCCAGTGCCCATCCTCGCCAGCTAATGGACGCGCGAGCACCTCCGCCACTCGGAACTGTGCGGGGACGAACCGATGATGTTCCCGAGCCAGCGCGAACACCCGCTCGGCCCAAGCGAGGAGCTTCGGTTCCCATACTCGCGGATCGTCAGAATCCGACCCCGGAAAATCGTGCCATGCGCAGAGGATGCTGTCTGCATTAGCGGCGATTCGAGATCGAGCTTCGTCGATGTCTTCGCGGACGCCGTTGTCCCCGTGATAGATTGCCCGGAGGCAATCCACGAAAAAGGCAGGGGAATTCGAGAGGAACTGCCACACGAAGCGCGGTCGTCGCTGATAGCCGTGCTCAAGGAGCTTGATGAGCCGAAACTCCATAGCGACGATTCGATTACGGATTTCCTCATCGATCCCCTGCTCATCTCGACGATCGAACTCCAGGAAGATCTTCTCGGTCCCATAGGTCGTGTCTCCGGTAGTCGCTATAGGATCCGCGAAGAAGCGCTCCAGCACCTCGACGAGTGTTGCCGTGGCCAAGTCCTCACAGCGATAAGCAGCTAACGCGAAGGCCGTGGAGACATTGCCGGCGCCCAGAAGGAGCGTGCAGGCGCGCTCCCACTGATTCTCATTGTGCTCTCCCACAAGCTTCAGGTCGGCCCAGTACGACGTACGGATTGGCTCGCCAAGTTCGTCGACTATGTCCCAGACCCTTGGCTCTGCCCAGATCTTGTGAAACGTACCAATGATGTCGCCGAGGCGTTGCTCTCCGTGCCAGCGGCGTGCGAGGGCGCGGAGCCATACGAAGTCTTGCTTGGCAGTGTAAAAGCACCCTGACGCGAAGGGAGCCACGACCGGCCTCCACGCTTCCGGCGGGTGCTGTTGGAGGAGGCGCTCCTGAAGCGACGCTGCCGCCGAACACCTGCTAAGTGCCCGGCCGAGCTTATCGAGATCCTCCAGTTCCGTGATGAGCTGTACCATCAGCCTCTCCGCGTCATCGTGCGCAAGGATCTCCTCGACCGCCGCGACTCGCATGGAGTCGAGCCTGCGCGTTTTGTCCTCGATTGTGGTCGTGTGCGGCTCCGGGAGGACCTCAGCCCATTCAAACATCCAGGACAACCGGGTCAGAAGGTCGTTAGGCGTGTAAGCCTCATAAACTCGGCGGAGTCGGGCGATGTGTTTTTCGGGCCGGACGCTGTGATGAATACTACAAAGGCGTCCGAGTTGAGACTTAGCAGCTCGCCAGACGACGACATCCGAGTCGCCGAGGCTATCTCTACGCGCAATCAGCCGGTCTGCAAACCCCTCCGCGTGGCTTTCATCCATCAGCCGTTCAATATTTTCCGCGATGATGGTTGCCCAGCGTGTGGCGTCATGGTCGGCGAGCTCGAGCAAAAGTTCTAGGACTCGGTGGCACCAAGCATTGATCTGCGCGAGGCTCACAATCTGCCGTTCTGAAACGGTGAGCGACTCTCCGTCGCTCGGCCGCCGAGACTGTGGAAGGATGCCGCCGCCACGCTGCTTGAAAAGCCGTAACAACAGTGCGAAGGCGACGTCCGGAAGGCTTCCTGCAAGAGTCTTCAGCACGGCAAAACGGGCTTCCTCATTGGCAAGCGTCTGAGGCTGGGAAATATGGAAGATCGCCTCCAGGCTGGCCTGAGGCCGGTTGGACACCCTTCCGTGTTGGCGCGGCTCGCGTCGCGCTGGATCTCTGTCGGCAAGCACGGCTAGCAATTCCGCCACCATCGGCATATGCGATGGATCCCAGGCCAGGGCCTCGAGTGCCCACAGAAGGGCCACATGCGGCCGCCTCCGGTAGGACGAAGACTCCGTCTCCATGTCGAATAGCCGGACAACCCCCTCGGGGTCGTTAAGACTTTCAGACAATCTAGCCAGGAATCGGTTGGGGGCCGCTTCCGCGAGGTTTTGAAGGTGCGGCTCGAGCGCGGTCCACCGCATCCAGGACGTTGTCAGCACCTGCTCAACGACCCGCTCGGCGAGGTTGCGGCCGACGGAGGCGCCGGCGGATTTGCGCAGCTCGTCGTTGTGGCGCGTTAGGTAACGCAGAGATTCAGCGACCCCGTGGCGGAGCGGGTTGGAATGGCGAAATCCAGCGCCCCAAAGCGCGGCGACCGGGCGCTCGTCCGCTGGTAGACGCTCGCTAGGGTCGTCCTCGCCAAGCACATCAAGGGCCAGCGCGCGGAAACTGCGGAGCACAGCCTCTGAGACCAGGCTAACGAGAGAGCGCCAGGCGTCGTCCGGCGCGGCCCATGTGTACACGCCCTCCTGGCTACGGATCGGTGCCTCCGTGGCGGTTCGCAGCCGCGTGCACAAGCGATCGACAGCGAGCGGATCTGCGCCGAGGGCTCGTACGGCCGCGGTGTCCGCCTCCACGTCGGGGCGCCATGCACCGAGCAGGAGCATGGCCACGAGCTCGCCGTGCTCCTTGCGCTCCGCCCAATGCGGTAGTTCTCGTAGGCCCAAAGCGCGCTGAAGGGGCCGTAGGTGCCCACGTGTTTCTCGGGCAATCTGCTCGGCGCGCCACGGCTCCAGGCCGGCATCTCGGAGGATCTTTTCGACGTCGCGCCAGGGGGGCGGCTCGTCGAGAGTCACTTGCGACCAGGCGGGCAGAGGGTTCTCGCCGTCGCCCGGCAGCCCCACATAATGCGGCCCGTGCGCGAAGCGGGGGTCGAAGTCGTCGAACCCTGGGAGTAATAATAGCGGCATGGTGGACGCCTGGAGGAGCCAGCGCCATGCCGTGGGAGTTTCGACGATGATCGTCCGTGCGATCCACTTCTCTTGAAGCGCAACCGGCAGCTCTTCCAGCGCCGCGGCCACGAATATCCGCGCCTCGTCCTTCGTGGTCGCTTGAACCGTCAGAGTGCCCGGACGCTCCGCTAGCCACTTGTGCACCTGCGCCGCTTGCGACGCACGTCCTAGGAGCACAATCCGGGGCGGTAGCGGTGGCCGCGTGGCCGCGGACCATCGGGCGAGATACACATCCAGCGTGGTCAGATCGTCCACGGGCCGCTGTAGGTGCCGCCTGGAGAACCAGGCCGCGACCGCGGGGCACTGTTCGATCCACTGTGCGAGGCCGTCGGCGTCGATGATGCGTACGCTCCGCCAGGGATCGGGCGGCCCATGACGTTCTATCGCTTTCGCGGGGAGGCGACGCGGCGTCACGAACACGAAAGATAGCCGTTCCCCTTGACGTGGCAGGGTCTCGCCGCGCTTAGCCAGGTCCGCCGCGATCTTGTCCGTGACCCGCTGCTTAACGGAGAGCTCCCAGACAGAGTCACCTGCCGGACAGAAGGCCGAACCCTCCTCGCTGCGGCAGAAGCCATCATATCCGGGGCGATCAACCCCACTTCCACCGGGCATGTTCAACTCCTGCAGGCGCGTGCTGGCCCACAACAGCCGCCGCACAAGGATGGGCAGCTCGGAGCGCGCCTCGGGCCGATCTGCCCAGCGTTCAAAGTCGCGACCGTCGATGAGCAAGGCGTTGGACACGGGCGGAATCTACCACCTCAACTGTCGCCGAGGCTCCGCCCAGTGTAAGCACAGAGCAGGACACCAGCGCGGATCTGAGATCGACGAGCGCGCCCACCTGGAGCCGCCCGGTGGGCGGTAGCCCGGCGCGGCGGACGGGTGAACGCCGCGCCAGGGCACGGCAGTTTCTCGGGCTGTTAGCGGGTCAAAAGGTCATAGCCGCGTGCGCCGCCGCGACGACGACCTCGACATCGACCCCGCGCTGGCCGCCTGCGTGCAACTCTCGCTCGCGGGCCCGCACCTCGCGCCCGGCTCCCAGCCCGCAGCGCCGCCGCCGATGACCCTCTCGGCGTTCGGCATG
>NZ_JACCSO010000511.1 GCF_013812955.1 Nannocystis sp.
GGCGCAGCACCAGGCGGCGCGGGGCGGCCTCGCTGGCGCCGTAGCTGTCCGCGGCTTGCAGCGCGTAGCCATCGACGTTGCTGCGGTCGAAGCCGGGCACGTCGCGCGGGGCGGCGACGGCCTCGGCGAGCACCCGGCCGCGCAGCTGGGCGAGGGCGACGGTCTCGGTCGGCAGTGGTAACGGCATGGTGGCGGCCCACCAGCGGTTGCGCGCCTCGTCGCCGTCGACGACATTCAAGAATTGCCGCTGCTCGCTCACGACTCGCCCCCGGGCTCGTCGAAGAGATACACCGTCACGGGATCGCCGGGCGCGGCGCCCTCGCTGTCGGCGGGCACGAGGGTGAAGCCGTCGGCGATCACCGTGCTCGACAGGTTGCTGGCGCCGGAGGTGGCGATCGGCTCGGCCTGATCGGCGAGCACACGCATGCGCACGAAGTCGGCGCGGCCGACCTTGCTGCTGAGCTTGCGCGCGAGCGGGAGGGTGCGGGCGGCGTGCGGGAAGGCCCAGGGGCGCGGGCGGCCGCCGAGGGCGCGCAGCCACGGACCGACCAGCAGCTCGTAGGCGCACAGGCAGGACACCGGGTTGCCGGGCAGCAGGAACACCCGGCGCCCGTCGTGCAGTCGGCCGATGCCGGTCGGGCTGGCGGGGCGGACCGCGATGCCGTGGATCTCGAGGGTGCCGGCGCGG
Organism: Nannocystis sp.; assembly: GCF_013812955.1. GTDB lineage: Bacteria > Myxococcota_A > Polyangia > Nannocystales > Nannocystaceae > Nannocystis. The sequence goes on from NZ_JACCSO010000511.1 coordinate 689, forward strand.
GCCAGCACTTGCGGCATCAGGTCCTCGAGGCCGACGCTGGTGGCGCCGGCGACCAGCAAGACGTCGGCTGGTCCTTCGGACAGGTCGTTGAAGCCAGCCGTCAGCGCCGCCTCGCCGTCGCGGGCGCGCAGCGTCGGTAAGACATCGGCGCCGTCGCGGGCGGCGAGGGCGGCGAGCAGCACCGAGTTGCTGTCGACGATCTGCCACGGGCCCGGGGTGATGCCCGGCGCGACCAGCTCGTCGCCGGTGACCAGCAGCTGCACGCGTGGGCGCCGGAGCACGGGGATGTCGGCGAGTCCGAGCGAGGCCAGGACCGCGGCGTCCTGGGGGCGCAGGAGGCGGCCGGCGGGCACCACCGGTCGGCCGCGCGCGAGGTCCTCGCCGACCTCGCCGATGTGACGCAGCGGGGCGACGGTGCCGAGCAGCTCGACGACTTCGCGGTCGCCGCGGCGATGAGCGCGGGCGAGCTCGGCCTGCAGCACCGCGTCGGCGCCCGCGGGCAGCGGCGCGCCGGTGGTGATGCGGACCGCGAAGCCCTCGCTTACGACCGCGGCGCAGGGGCGGCCGGGCAGGCTGGTGCCGAGGACCTCGAGCAGGATCGGGTTGTGCTCGCTGGCGGCGAAGCTGTCCTCGCCGCGGATCGCATAACCATCGACGGCGGCGCGGCGAAAGCCCGGCACGTCGATCGGCGCGAGCAGCTCGTCCGCCAGCACCCGGCCGGCGCAGTTGGTCACCGGCACGGCCTCGGCGGGCAGGGCGACGGCGGTGGCGCGCAGCAGCGCGAGCGCCTCGGACAGCTCGGCGCGGACCCGAAAGCCGCGCATGCGCACGTCCTCACTCACGATGCGGCGCTCCGGGTCCATATGTCCTTGGGGACATCTGATATGTCTTTGAGGACAGCCGTGGGCGGGCGTCGGGTCGCGCCTGGATCCCCGCGGACATCTCGTCTGTCCTTGGGGACAGCTGCGCGCGGGAGCGGGAGGCGGCGGTCATGAAGACGCTCAGGCGCGGTCGCGCAGCGAGGGGCGGCGCGGGGGGTGGGCGGCGAGGGCCTCGGGGAAGCGGTCGATCACCGAGATCGCCGGGGTCAGGGCGACCTGGCCGAGGCCGCAGATGCTGGTCTGGGCCATGGTCTGGTCGAGGGCGTGCAGCAGGGCGGGGACCTGGGCGTTGGCCTGGCCGGCGAGCACCTGCTCGAGCAGCAGGACGGCCTTGTGCGAGCCGACGCGGCAGGGCACGCACTTGCCGCAGGACTCGTTGCGAAAGAAGCGGGTGACGTTGAGGCCGAGCTCGAGCAGGTCGCGGCCGCTGCCGACGACGACCACGGCGCCGGAGCCGAGGGTGGAGCCGGCCTTGCGCAGGGCCTCGAAGTCGAGCGGCGTATCGGCGGCGCTGGCCGGCAGGAACGAGGAGGACGCGCCGCCGGGCAGGATGGCGGCGAGGCTGCGGCCCGCGCTCAAACCGCCGGCGAGGGCGATCAGCTCGGCGATGGTGGTGCCGGTCGGGACCTCGTGCACGCCGGGGCGCAGCACATCGCCGGAGATCGAGATGAACTTGAGGCCATGGCAGCCGCGCACGCCCTGTGATTGCCACCAGGCGGCCCCGGCCGTGGCCTCCGCGGGCGCTGCGAAGCTGCGCGCGAGGATCGCGGTGGCGGCGGCGAGGGTCTCGACGTTGTTGATCAGCGTCGGCATCCCGAACAGACCGGCGATGCCGGGGAAGGGCGGCTTGTTGCGGGGCTCGCCGCGGCGGTCCTCGAGCGCCTCGAGCAGGGCGGTCTCCTCGCCCATGATGTAGCCGCCGGGCGAGACGAAGAGCTCGAGCTCGACGCCGAGCTCACGCGCGAGGTCGGTGATGCGGGCCTGCTCGGCGGCCATCACCTGGCGCTCGGCCTCGTACTCGTGGCGCATGTAGAGGATCGCCCGGGCGGCGCCGACCACCTTCGCGGCGATCAGCATGCCCTCCCACACCAGATGCGGCAGGGCGGCCTTGATCTCGCGATCTTTAAAAGTGCCGGGCTCGCTCTCGTCGGCGTTGCAGATGACGAACTTCTCGTCGCCCGCCGCGGCGCGCACGGTGGCCCACTTGATCGCGGTCGGGAAGCCGGCGCCGCCCATGCCGCGCAGGCCGGACTCCTTGAGCTCCTCGA
>NZ_JACCSO010000524.1 GCF_013812955.1 Nannocystis sp.
GCAGCGGAAAGGGCCTCGAGTGGCACGCGCGCGACCTGATGCGCGCCGCCCGGCCCTACGTGCGCTGCCTCGGCGACCACGACGAGATCACCGCGAAGATCTGCGCCGGCTACTTCACGCCCTTCGACCAGGCCTTCGGAGCGTTCAAGGCCGTGCACGCCGCCGACCCCGCGGCGTTCAAGGTGTTCTGGATGCCGCAGTTCGTCGGCAGCCTGGAGAAGTACCACAGCGACGCCAACGCGCTGCGGGCCGCGCTGCACGAGAACACGGCCCAGTCCGGCGACATCGGCAAGGTCGCCCGCGAGTACAACGACCTCATCCGCGACTTCGCGGCCCTCAACTTCAACGCCGCAGCGAACCCCTGATATGCGCGCCATCGTCTTCGATGCCCACGGCGGCCCCGAGGTGCTACGCCTCGCCGAGCTCCCCGACCCGGTCGCCGGCCCCGGCCAGGCCCTGATCTCCGTGCGCGCCTGCGCCCTCAATCGCCTCGACCTGTGGGTCCGCGGCGGCCTGCCGGGCCTGCGCCTGCCCATGCCGCACGTGCTCGGCAGCGACATCGCCGGCGTCGTCGAGGCCGTCGGCCCGGGCGTCGATCCGACGTGGAGCGGCCGCGAGGTCGTGGTCAATCCGGGCCTGTCCTGCGGGACATGCGAGTCCTGCCTGTCCGGCTGGGACAACCTCTGCCCGCGCTACCGGATCCTCGGCGAGAACGCCCCGGGCGGCTACTGCGAGCGCATCGTGGTGCCGGCCGCCAACCTGCTGCCCAAGCCCGCGAACCTCGACATGGTCCAGGCCGCCGCGGTGCCGCTGACCTTCCTGACCGCCTGGCAGATGCTGATGGTGCGCGCTCATGTGGCGCCCGGTCAGGTCGTGCTGATCCACGCGGTCGGCAGCGGCGTCGGCGTGGCCGCGCTGCAGATCGCCCGCCTGCACGGCGCCCGCGTGGTCGCCCTCGCCAGCAGCGACGCCAAGCTCGCGGCCGCCCGCGCGCTCGGGGCCGAGGCGACCGTGCGCAGCGACGCCCCCGACTGGGAGCAGCAGCTGCGCGCCCTGCCCCAGGTCGGCAAGCGCGGCGTCGACATCGTCTTCGAACATACTGGCATGGGCACCTGGGAGGCCAGCCTGCGCCTGTGCAAGCGCGGCGGCACGATCGTCACCTGCGGCGCGAGCTCGGGCTTCGCCGCGACCACCGACCTGCGCCAGGTGTTCTTTCGCCAGCTGCAGGTGCTCGGCAGCACGATGGGCGGCAAGGCCCACCTGCACGGCATCATCGACCTGGTCGGGCGCGGCGCGCTGCGCCCGGTGGTCGACCGCAGCTTTTCGCTCGAGCAGGCCGCCGAGGCCCACCGCTACCTCGACCGCCGCGAACAGTTCGGCAAGGTCGTGCTGACAGTCGGGGCCACCCCGGCGTGAGCGCCCCGATCCGCCTTCAGGGCGCGCGCATCGGCTATCGCCTGCGAAGGATCTGCGAGGCCGCGGGCGACCTCCAGATCCCCCTCGACCTGATCGCCAGCATCGACGAGGCGGTCGACGAGCTGTGCGCGCTCGGCGACCACGGAGTCGACAGCGCCGAGATCCTGCGCCTGACCCCCTACTTCGGGACCCTGTGGCCGAGCGCCCGCGGCCTCGCGCGCTGGCTCGGTGAACACCCGACCTGGCTCAGAGGACAGACGGTCCTCGAGCTCGGCTGCGGCCTCGCCCTGCCCTCCCTGGTCGCCGCCCGCCTCGGCGCCCGCGTCATCGCCCTCGACTGCCACCCCGACGTGCCACCCTTCCTCGCCCGCAACGCCGCCCTCTCGCAGGTCAATATCGAGGTGAGACAGGTCGACTGGCGCGAGCCCGCCGAGGTCCAGGCGCTGCAAGCCGAGATCGGCGAGATCGACCTTATCGTCGGTAGTGATCTTATATATGAGGCCGAGCTGGCCACCAGCTTGCCGGTCGCGCTCGATATGCTGTGTCGAGCCGGGGCGCGTGCATTGCTCGCGGATCCGGGGCGCCCGCACCTACAGGTGGCGGTCAACGGCATGGAGAAGCACGGGTTTACCAGCCGGCTCGAGATCCGGGCGGTGCCGGCGAGCCTCGAAGATATGGCCATTGGAAACGACCCGAGCAAGACGACCCAAGAGGTCTATTTGCTCGAGTTTACCCGGCCGTGATTCTTGAGTGATGCGGATAATGTCGTACGGATCGCGGCCTGATGCAGGTCAGCGCGGGTGACGTCGCACGGACCGGCATGAACAATGCGGGTCCGCGGATGACGTCGCACGGACCGGCGCGGGTTCGGCTGGGTGCCCGCACATTCTGGCGTAGCGAGGTGTCCGGCGGGCGGTCCGACGCTCAAACAGGCGCCCTCGGTCTCTGGCAGGCGTTGTGACGGCGATACTGCGCGGGCTTGACTCGGTCGGACCGCCCGCCGGCCCCCTCGCACCAGCCTTGTGCCGTGGGACAATACCGTCGCCTGCGCCGAGAGCCGAACCCGCGCCGGTCCTGGGGGCGCGATTTGTCCTGACGCAGACGATTCGCGGCATGTCTGTTCGGGCATCGACTGCGACCGGGATGGGCCCGAGATCCAGGCTCGGCACCCACGCCAGGACCGCGACCCCTATTCGGCCCAGGCCCGGCAAGACCATCCACGATACCACGACGCGGGCGCGACGAAATCCAGCCCGCCGTCGGACCTCGGGCCGGTGCCCCAGTCGACCCCAGTTGACACGCGCGGACACGGCTGCTAGCGAAGATAGAGTGATGCGCTGGTGGCCCCCCGTTCTCACCGGTCTCGCAGGCGTCGCACTGACCCTTGGTCTGCTGCTGTGGTTCGATATTCAGGACGCCCGTTCGCGGATCAAGCCTGAACCCGAGGCCCCCGAACCAGCGACAGTGAGCTTCGGCGCCGACGCTCGAGCGTTGTCGAACGCCGACATCGTCGTCCCGTTCGAGCGATACGTGCTCCATGGCGAGACGCAGTGGCTACCGCTGGTGCTTCAGCTGGGCGACCCGGAGTTCCTCGAGGGTGACAAACAAGCGTGCATCTCGCTATTGAGTGCGATGCCGGACGACGCCCGCTGTCGGGCCGAGTACTCGTTCTGGCTCGATCCCATCCAGGCGGGGCGAGTGCTCGGCATCGAGGCCCTGGTGCCGTCCGGAGATGCCTCCTGTCGGGCATACGTGGAGTGCAGGTTACCGGGGCTGGCGAGCGCCCGGCTCGATGTGCCAGCGAGCGAACTCAACAAACACCCCTCGGGCCTGCGCATCACCGACAAGGTGACGCATGCAAAACATCGCCATGGTGTGGAGGACGAGCAGCGCGAGATCGAGCAGCTCACAGCATTGCTCGCGACCCCCGACCATCCCGACCTCGTACTGATGCCCCCGGAGGCGCAGCGCTTGCAACATTTCCGCCGCCAGCGCCAGGCGCACCTATTAAAGGTGTTGAACCGCAGAAAGCAGCGACGATGACGCGCCGGATCGTGATCCATCTCGGTGCGGGGCTGCTCGGCTGCGCAGCCGCGGCGCTCGTGGCACCCGCGTTGCGAGCATACCTGTCACCGTGGAGCGCGATCGGCGAGCACAAGATCCGGATGTTCTCATCGGACGCGTGCAAGACCAGTCGGCGGGCGATCGAGCTGGTCCAGGCCGACTCACGCCTGGCAGCATTCATCGTGCCGGTCCCCGCAGACGGGCCAGAGTACGAATCTCCGCTCGTCTGCGCCGCAGCGCTGAAGCTGCTCGGCGAGCAGCACGCACGGGTGCGCTGGCTGCCCGAGGCGCTCGCCTGTCGATGGCTGACCGAGGATGCGTTCACGGTGGTCCCGGAAGGTGGTGTTCCGACCCCGTCCTGGTACGCCGCGGGCGAATTCGCCGATGGTGCCACCAGCGCCGGCGAGGCCGCGCTGTTCGGCGAATACGGCTGGCGGATCGAGTGGCCACCCACCGGTCTGCGTCTCTCGCCGCTCGACGAGCCGGCTCCGAAGGCGAAAGCCGCGGAGCCCAGGACGATCCGCCGGATCGAGGATCTGGGGATGAGCTCCTACCGCGACGACCGCTGGTAACACTTATCAGCGACCCGCGCCGGCTGGCCCTACCCGATCGGGGTGACGATGCCGCACGCGCACTTGATCGACACCGCGACATCTCCGTCCTGGATCGCGTCGCAGGCCTCGCCGACCAGCTCGACCTCGCTGGGACCGTTGAGCTGCCAGCCGTCCGCGGTGCCATAGGGCACGGACATGCCGTTGACGGTCACCTGGCACTCGGCCTCGCCGCCCTCGGCGACCTTGCCGTCGAGGTCGAGCTTACAATCACGGACCCCTTCGACGATCTCCGCGAACGCAGCCGCCAGCGCCTGCGCGTCGTTGGCCTTGTAGAACGGTGCGTCCGGGTCGCCCTGGCCGACGCCGACGCCGGCGTTGGCGACATCCTGGAGGTGTTGGTCGCTGACCTCCGCGCCGACGCTGATCACGTAGATGCGCACGCCCTGCTCGTACGCGGCGGCCGCGGCGTCCACCGACTGCTGCTGACCATTTTGCGGGTTAGGCTCCGCGCAGGTGTCGGGCTCGCCGTCGGTCGCCAGGACGATGACCTTGTTGCCCGGCGACGGGTCCATCACCAGCGTCGGCGTGACCGCGGCGATCGACTCACCGGTCGGAGTCTCGTCCTCCGGCTTGGCGGCGTCGTAGCTGGCCTCGATCGCGGCGTAGTTGTTGAGCGCCGGCGGGGTCGCGGTGATCACCGGGCACTCGCGGCCCTCGTTCCCCTCGAAGCTGGTGTACAGCGCCATGCCGAACCGGATCTTGCCCTCGAGGTCGGGGACGAGCCCGTCGTCCGGGTCGAGCAGTGCGTCGTATACCGCCTGCCAGCGGTCGGTGCCGCCGAAGTCGGCGGTCATGCTGCCGGATTGATCGATGAGCAGGAGCACCGTCGGCGTCTGGGCCTCGAACTTCACGTCGGCGTCGGCGCAGGACCCCGTGGTCGCCGCGGTGCCGTCGCCGAGATCGAGGTGCATCCCGTCGCTGGCCGTGCCGACGTCGCTGCCCGCGGTCGGCTCGCTGTCGCCGGCTCCGCTGATCACCGCCGTGGCGATGCCGCTGCCGGTACTGGTACCGGTGCCGGCGCCGGAGTCGGTCGCCGCCGAGCCGCCACCGCAGCTGGCGACCACGATGCACACCGCCGACAACGCGCCGATCCATGATCTCGCCGAACGATCGAGCATGCGCCGAGGATAGGGCAGCCCGGGCCATCTGTCATTTGGGGGCGCCGACCCACGGCGTCATCACCCAGGCGAGAGCGCCCCTGATTACTGGAGGTCACCCTTGGCGATCAGCTGAACCTGCGCCGCCAGCCATTGCTGCACGCTCTCGCTCTCGCGATGCAGCGTCTCGTTATCCAGCGCATCGCGCAGCTGAACGGTCAGCGGCTCGTGATTGAGGCGCTCGGTCAGCGAGATCAGCAGCGCCCAGCCGGCGACATCGGCGAGCTCGGCGATGAGGTGAGCGTGCAGCGCCTGCGCGAGCGTGGTGCGCGAGTCGGTGATCAACCTGCAGCACGCCGAGCGCCTCGACCCCGGCGAGGTCCCAGGGGCAAGCGTTGCAACGGCCGACCTCGGTTCTCCTGCGAAGGATCACCGGCGGCATGCGTAAACGGGCTCGGCAGAGGCTTTTTGCGCATGGGCCGCCTGCGCCGGCGGCCCGCTCGTGGCGCTGATTACAGCTTGAGTTTCTCGTTCTCGCCGAGCTCTTTTTGACCGCCGCCGAGGGCCGCCTTTACCATGCTGATCGTCTGGGTGACGAAGTTGGACGGGCTGTCCCAGTACTCGGCCTCGTCGGGCGTGACCCGCAGCAGGGCCAGGCGCGGGTCGTCGGGGCCCGCGAAGAAGGCCTTGTGGATCGGGCGCCACAGCTCGTGGATCTTGGCGCGATCGCGGACGACCTGGGCGCGGCCCGAGACCGACACGTAGCGGTTGTCGGAGGGGTCCGCGTAGCCGAGGTTGACCTGCTCGTCGCGGCGCGTCTCCTCGACCTTGGGCGCGTCGATGGCGGTGAAGAACCACAGGTGGCCGTCGGGCTCGGCCTCCAGGGTGGTCATCGGGCGGCTGCGCAGGCTGCCCTTGGCATCCACGGTGGTGAACATTGCGAACTTGATGCCCTTGATGAGCTTGTACAGCTTGTCGAGATTGTCCTGGTGCGTGGCTTCCATGATGACCTCGGGTAGCACGGGCCTCCCGGCGCGGCTGGCTCGCGGCCGGGCACGGCGCCAGGCGGCGCGCATTCCGGCGATCGCGGATATTTACGGCGCGCGCGGGGCCCCGGTGCGCCCCCCGCGGTCAGGTGTTGACGATCTCGCCGCCGTTGGGGTGCAGGACCTGGCCGGTCATGTACGAGGCGTCCTCGCTGGCGAGGAATACGAAGCAGGTCGCGACCTCCTCGGGCTCGCCGGCGCGGCCGAGCGGGACGTCGCTGCCGAAGCTCTCGACCTTGTCGGGCGGGAAGGTCGAGGGGATCAGCGGGGTCCAGATCGGGCCCGGCGCGACCGCGTTGACGCGGATGCCTTCGCTGGCGAGCGACTGCGAGAGCGAGCGGGTGAAGGCGACGATCGCCCCCTTGGTGGCGCTGTAGTCGATCAGGTGGCCGGAGCCGCGATAGGCGGTCACCGAGGTGGTATTGATGATCGTGGCCCCTTGCTGCTTGCGCAGGTGGGGCAGCGCGGCCCGGGTCAGGAAGAACATCGAGAAGATGTTGGTGCGAAAGGTCCGCTCCAGCTGGGCCGCGTCGATGTCCTCGATCGACTCCTTCGGGTGCTGCTCGGCGGCGTTGTTGATCAGCACGTCGAGGCGACCGCAGCGCTCGACCACCGCGGCGATCACCTTCTGACAGAACTGCTCGTCGCCGAGGTCGCCGCGGATCTTGAGGCAGTTTTGACCCTCCTTCTCGACCAGCGCCACCGTCTCGCTCGCGTCGCGGTCCTCGCTGAGATAGACGATCGCCACGTCGGCGCCCTCCCGCGCGAACAGCACGGCGGTCGCGCGGCCGATGCCGCTGTCGCCGCCCGTGATCAGCGCGACGCGTCCCGCGAGCTTGCCGCTGCCGCGATATTCGCGGCGCTCGAACTTCGGGCGGGGGCGCATCTTCGACTCGTCACCCGGTGGCTTTTGGCTCTGCGGGGGTCGTTGCGGGGATTTATCGTCGCTCTTGGATGCATTGGACATGGAGCTGGCCTCGCGCTTGGTGTGGTGCGAATCGCGGAGCCCCGCAAGCGCCCCGAACTGCCGCGCCTGCTGCGCAGCGGCCTGTCGCTGGCCGCGCCGTGGGTGTGGACGGTCGGCCGCGGACGGCCCGGCGCTGCCGCGTCCCGGCTACGTGCTCGCCATGGCCCCGGGCAGACGCGGTTCAAACTGCGGCGCTGGTTGCGACGCGCGGTCCGGATGGTAGGAACCCCTGGCAAAGGGCACCCATGATCGATACCGCTGATATCCACCGACTCATCTCCCAGCCCGATGCCGACCGCACCCTCTCCGTATTCTTGATGACGGACGCGGCGCGCCTCGAGAACCACGCCGCCACCCCGGGCTGGCGGATCTGGCTCAAGAACGCGATGCGTGAGCTCAAGAACCAGCACCCGGAGGACGAGACCTTCGACGCGCTGCGCAAGCGGACCGAGGCGCTGCTCGAGCAGCACCGCGGCCACAGCAAGGCGATGGCGCTGTTCCTGACCCCGTCGAGCGAGCAGATCTTCGAGCTGCCGGTGCCGCTGGCCGAGAACGCCGTCGCCTACGGGCGGGCCTCGCTGGCGCCGCTGCTGTTCGCCATGGACGAGTACGAGCGCACGCTGATCGTCGTCGTCGACCAGGAGCGGGCGCGCTTCATCTCCGGCTACATGGGCGGAGCGAGCCGCGAGGGCACGCACGTCAACGACGTCGAGGCCTACGACTTCCGCTCGAAGGACCAGATGCCGACCGGCCGCAACCAGGGCGACCGGACCATGGGCGGCTCGAACCGCGACGCCTTCGAGGCGACGATCGGCGATCACCTGCGCCGCTTCTATCAAGAGGTGGCGGCCCAGGCCCGGCAGATCGTGGAGACCCAGGGCATCAAGCGGATCCTGCTCGGCGGGCCCGGCGAGGCCGCCCACGCGTTGAAGCGCGAGATGCATGACACGATCGCCCGACAGGTCGTGGCGATGGTCCCGATCCCGCAGTGGGTCGACGACAACGCGGTGGTGCGGCTGGCCCTGCCCGCCGCGCTCGCGGTCGAGCACCAGCAGGAGGTCGAGCTCGTCGAGGAGGTCGTCGGCCTCGCCAAGTCGGGGAACCGCGGCGCGCTCGGCCGCGTGGCGGTCGAGGACTGCCTCAAGCGCCAGCAAGTCGAGCTGCTGATCTTGCCGTGGCCGCTCAGTGACCCGGACCTGCGCGACCGCCTGCCGCTCGCCGCCCTCGCCGCCGGCGCGAAGATCGAGTTCGTCTCCGGCGCGGCCGCCGAGCGGGTGATCGCCGAGGGGGGTGTGGCCGCCCGCCTCTTCTATACGGTGCGCCCCGAGTTCGGGGACCAGCCTCAGTCCTGAGACCGGCCGCGACCGGTCACCGGCCGTGACCGGTCACAAGGAGCCCCCGTGCCCGATCGACATCACCCGCGACCGACCGGCCCCTACGGGCGGTCGGAGGCGCTTCTGCGGCGCGCGTTGGCGATCATCCCCGGCGGCCACCACCTCTCGGGGCGCCCGCTGCTGAGCCCGCACGACTCGCCGATGTACATCGAGCGCGGGCTCGGCTGCCGCTGCTGGGATGTCGACGGCCACGAGTACATCGACTACTTCATGGCCTTCGGGCCGCACCTGCTCGGCTACGCCGACCCCGAGGTCGACGCGGCGGCGGTCGAGCAGCTGCGCCGCGGCACGCCGCTGTCGCTCAATCACCCGCTGCACGTCGACTTCATCGAGCGGCTGCTCGCGCGCTTCCCCGGGGCCGAGATGGGCGCATTCTTCAAGACCGGCTCCGAGGCGACGACGGCGGCGCTGCGCATCGCCCGGCGCGCGACCGGTCGCCGCCGGGTGGTCCGCTGCGGCTACCACGGCTGGCACGACTGGTGCCTGCCCGTCGAGTCGTTCGTCCCCCGGGGCCTCGAGAAGGAGGTGCTCGAGTTCCAGGCCAGCGAGCCCGAGAGCTTGCGAGCGCTGTTCATCGCGCATCCCGATCAGATCGCCGCGGTGATCATCGCGCCGGAGATGATGGTGCCGCCGCGGCGTCCGCTGTTCCTGACCTTGATGGAGATCACTCGCGAACATGACTCAATCTTCATCCTCGACGAGGTCAAGACCGGATTTCGGATCAAGCCGGGATCGATGCAGCAGCACCTCGAGATCGAGCCCGACCTGACCACCCTCAGCAAAGCGCTCGGCAACGGCTGGCCGGTGGCCGCGGTGATCGGCAAGCGGCAAATCATGCGCCACGGCGCCGGGCTCCATCTGTCGGCGACCTATCACGGCGACACCGCCGCGATGGCCGCGGCGATGGCGACGCTCGACATCCTCGACCGCGAGGACGTGGTCGGCCACGTCTGGCGGCTCGGCGAGCGCCTGATCGACGGCCTGAACGCGATTGCCGCTGCACACCGCATCCCCGCGGTGGCGTTCGGCGAACCACTGCCGCCGATGCCGTTCCTCCGCTTCACCCACCCCGACCCCGCGGTCAACGACCAGCTGCGCACGACCTTCTACACGCAGGTAATTGCGCAGGGCGTGCTGTTCCATCCGCGGCACCTGTGGTTCATCAGCCGTGCCCATCAGCCCGAGGACATCGAACGCACGCTCGAGGTCGCCGCGGGGGCGATGGCCTGCACCCAGGCGCGACATTCGGGCCTGCTGTGACGGCTCCAGGAGCAGACCAGGGTAATTCCTATTTTCATGGAGTATGCGTTTTCGATTAGGGTAACCTCTACTGTGGAAGTTCCGATCGACCCTGCGCCGCGCCCGCGAGTCCTGCTCTGTGAGGATCACACGCTCGTGCGTGAAGGTCTACGCCAGCTGCTGACCGGCAGCCTCGACGTCGTCGGCGCGCTCGAGGACGGGCGAGCGCTGCTGCTGGCGGCCGAGCAGTTGAAGCCCGACGTGGTGCTGCTCGACATCACGATGCCGCAGCTGAACGGCTTCGACGCGGCGCGGCAGCTGGCCAAGGTCAGTCCGGCCAGCAAGATCGTGTTCGTGACCATCCACGCCGACCCCGCGTACGTGCGCGAGGCGTTTCGCGCCGGCGCGACCGGATACGTGGTCAAGACCGCCGCATGCGCCGATCTGCTGGCGGCGGTCACGGCGGTGTTGAGCGGTCAGCGGTACCTGTCCCGCGAGCTGGCCGCGGCGCACGCCGACCTGCTGACGGGCGACCAGACGGCCGCGCTGCCGGGCAAGCTCTCCGACACCCTGACCTCGCGCCAGCGCGAGGTCCTGCAGCTGGTCGCCGAGGGTCGCACGGCCCGGGAGATCGCCGGGGTCCTCAACATCTCACGCAAGACCGTCGAGTTTCACAAGGCGAGCATCATGCGCCTGCTCGGGCTCCGCACCACCGCAGAATTGACGCGATATGCGCTCGAGCACGGCATCGTCGGACCAGCCTGAGCCGCAGGCCGCTGGGGAGCCCGCTGAGGCGCCCCTGCCGACGAATGTTGGCGCCTCGACCGCGGTGCGTCATGGTGAGCCCATGTCCGCCAATGCAAGCACCCCTTCAAGCCAAGCCGCGAGCACCGCTTCAAGCCCCGCTGGAAGGCCTCGCCTGATATTGGCGGACCCGCAAGCGCTGGTGATCGAGGCGCTGCGCAGCGTCCTTTGCCCCGAGTTCGAGGTCCTGGAGGCAGTCGCCGACGGTGAGGCGCTGCTCGCCGCTGCCTGCGAATTGCGCCCCGACCTGGTCTTGCTCGAGCTCTCGCTGCCGCTGGTCGACGGCCTCGAGGCGGTACGCGTGCTGCGTACGCGGGCGCCGGAGCTGCGCTGTCTGTTCGTCACCCAGCACGCCGCGCTGCACCACGTGCGTGCGGCGTTCGCAGCGGGCGCGTCGGGATACGTGCTGAAGGAGGCGACGCCGGCCGAGCTACGCGAGGCCGTATGGCGCATCAGTCGGGGCGATGTGTATGTCAGCCCCAAGCTGCGGGTCGACGAGGCGAGCCCGGCATCGGTGACGCGGCAGGGCTCGGGCGCGCTGACCATGCGCCAGCGCGAGGTGCTGCGCCGGGTCGCCGAGGGCCGGACCGGCAAGCAGATCGCCAGCGAGCTCGGGATCTCGCTGAAGACGGTCGAGTCGCACAAGGCCTGCATCTCCCGTCAGCTCGGCCTGCGCTCGACCGCGGCGCTGACCCGGCATGCGATCGAGCTCGGGCTCGTGCACGCGGTCGATGGTCTGCTCGCCACCGTGGTGACCGCCCCGGAGCGCACGGGCTTCCAGGTGGCGGAGTAGGATCAGGTCGACGACGAAGTCGCCACGGCCAGCGGGATCCGCATCAGCACCCGGGTCCCACGCCCGGGTGCGCTGTCGATCACCAGGTGCCCGCCGAGGCCTTCGACGCGCTCCTGCACGCTGAGCAGGCCGAAGCTGCGGGACTCCAGGCGCCGGGTCGCGAGGCGCTCGGGGCTGAAGCCGTGGCCGTCGTCCTCGACCTCGATGTGGAGGTAGTGCTCGTGGCTGCGCAGGCGCACGCTGGCCTTCTGGACGCTGGCGTGTTTGACGACGTTGAACAGCAGCTCGCGGATGCAGCGAAACAACAAGAAGCTCGGGTCGCCGTGCAGCGCCGGCAGCGGGCCCTCGTCGTCGATCTCGACCTGCAGCCCGTAGCTGCTCGCCAGCTCGCCGGCCAGCCAGTGCAGCGCCGGCACCAGGCCGAGGTCATGGAGGATCGGTGGGCTCAGCTGGAAGCTCATCGACCGGACGTTGTGCTGGGCGACGTCGAGGATCACCATGGCCTGATTCAGGCCCGTGATGGCGCCCTCGTCGCAGTGCGGGAGCGCGGCCGCGACCTTGAACCGGACGGCGACCAGACGCTGGCCGAGGTCGTCGTGCAGCAGCGCGGCGAGCTCGCGGCGCTCGTTCTCCTCGACGCGAAACAGTTCAGCGCTCAGCCGGCTCAGCAGCTCGGACCGGCGCTGGGCCTCGGCGAGACGCTCGTGCTCGGCGCTGACGTCGAGCAGCACACCGACCACCCGGGTGCCGCGCCCCTGGGCGTCGCGCTCCGCCGCCTGGGCGAGCTCGCGGACCCAGATCCAGTTGCCATCGCCGCGCTGCACGCGAAATTCGGCGTGGAAGCCGGTCGACTGGCCGGCGATGAAGGCTGCGTGGGCGCGCTGGCGAGCGGCGAGGTCGGCGGGATCGATGCGGGCCTCGAGCCAGGCCCACAGGTCAGCGGTCGCTGGCACGTCGGGGTCGCAGCCGAGGATCTCGGCCCAGCGCGGACTGGACTGCAGAGCGCCGCCGGGCCAGCTGTACTCGTGGAGGCCGGCCTCGCTGGCGGCGAGCGCGAGGCTCAGGCGCTGGTGGCCGAGGCGCAGCACCTCCTCCGTCTGCTTGCGCTCGCTGAGGTCGAAGATGACGCTGCGATACGTCGGCCCGAGACCGATCGCGGTGTTGTCCTCCTTGCTGAGCAGCTGGATCGGCAGCTCGGAGCCGTCGCTACGCTGCAGTCGCAGCTCGCTGACCACCTGCCCGCGCTCGCCGCGACAGCGGCGCATGTGCTCGAGGAACAGCCGGCGGTCGGCGTACACGATGTGCAGGCGCAAGGGGCGGCCGATCAGCCGCTGGCGCTCGACCTGCAGCAGCGCCGCGCCGGTGAGGTTGATGTCACAGATGAGGCCGCCGGCGTCGAGGCTCAGCTGCGCGGTCGGGGCGAATTCGTGCAGGTCCGAGTACCACTCGAGCATGCGCTGCAGCCAGGTGCTGTGGCTCTCGAGCTGCTCGACCTTCGCAACGAGGTCGTCATGGACCGAACGGGCGCGACGCTCGTGGGCCGCGAGCTCCGCCTCGAGCGCGGCCACCCGCTCGTGTAGCGCTGTCAGGTCCTCGGGGCCGGCCATGAACGGTACCTACCACCTACGATGACTATACCGCCGCGTCGGCGCCCGTGGGCGTACAGTCTGCCAGCGTCAGGACCACGAGGCTGGCGCTCGGCTCGAAGCCTTCGACGAAGCTGGCGTTGACGCTGAGGTGGCGGCGGCCGAGCCCGGGCAGCACGTGCTCGAACTTGAAGTCCTCGACGTGGCCGCGGTTCGGCAGCAGCTCCTGCAGCAGGGTGCGAACGCCGGGATTATCCCAGGCGCCGGCGGCGGCCTCGAACAGGCCGCGATGGAGGAGGGCCTCGTGGCTCTGCTGGAAGCGGCCGATGAAGGCGCGATTGGCGGCCTGGATGCGGAGGTGGCCGTCGAGGAGGAGGACGGGCTGGGTCAGGGTCTCGAGCAGGGTGCGGTTGATGTCCCGGGCCTGGCGCAGCTCGAGGCCGTTGCGGCGGGAGGCGATGTCGAACAGCGCGAGCACGGCCCCGTCGATGCGGTTCTCGACGTTTTTATAGGGACGGATGCGCAGGGAGTACCAGTTGCCCTCGCCGTCGCGGACGTTGAGGTCCTGGATGGTGACGGTGTCGATGACGCGGGCGATCAACCTCTCGAGGCCGGGGCACTCGATGTTGGGCTTGATCTGGCTGATGGGTCGGCCGATGTCGGTGGGGATCAGGTTCAGGACCTTCTCGGCCATCGGCGTGAAGCGGCGGATGCTGAGGTCGGCGCCGACGATGACGATCGCGATCTCGACGCAGCCGAGCAGGTTGACGAGGTCGCTGTTGACGCGGCTCAGCTCGTCGTTGCGGCCGTGCAGCTCCTCGTTGACGGTGTTGAGCTCCTCGTTGGTGCTCTGCAGCTCCTCCTTGGCGGTGTCGAGCTCCTCGTTGGTGCTCTGCAGCTCCTCGTTGCTGGACAGGATCTCCTCGTTGGCGGATTGCAGCTCCTCGTTGGCCGCCTCGAGGTCCTGGATGATCGATTGCAGGTACTCGCGGCTGGCCGCCAGCTCGTCCTGCAGCTGCCGCATGTGCTCGTCGTCGGTGGGACTGGTGTTGATGTTCGCGCCAGCGTCGCTGTCCTCCGGTCGCGTCGTCGCCTCCTCGAAGAGCACGAGGTAGTGGCGGCTCTCGCCGGGCAGCTGGAGCGGGACGATCTGCAGGTCGACCTCGCGCACCTGGCCGTGGGAGTGCACGCGCAGGCCCTCCTTGCGGATCGGCTTGTCGGACTTGCGGGCCGAGTAGAGGGCGGTGCGCAGCCCGTGCAGCAGGCCGTCGCGGGCCATCTTCAGCAGGTTCAGGCTGAGCGCGGCCTCGCCGGGCGCGGGCTCGAGGAAGGCGCCGGTCTTGCCGCGAAACTGGGTGATCTGGAACTCCTCGTCGATGATGACGCCGGGCGGGCCGTAGCGGTCGAGGATCTGGCGGTTGGCCTCGGCCTGAAAGCCGCCGGCGGCGTGCAGCTCGGCGGGCCGCGGGCCGGGGCTCGGCACCCGGCCGGGGTGATAGTCGACGGGGATCTGCAGGCTCGCGGGCGAGTCCGTGAGCTTCTTGCCGTAGATGCGCGCCTTCTTGTCGACCACGCCGAACAGCTCGGCCTGGGCGCCGACCGTCTCGGCGCCGCCGAGCATCAGGAAGCCCGAGGCCTTGAGCGCGTAGTGGAACACGGTCATCAGCTTGCGCTGCAGCACCGGGCCCATGTAGATGAGCACGTTGCGGCAGACGATCAGGTCGAGCTTGCTAAACGGCGGATCCCGGGTGACATCTTGCCGGGCGAACACGCACAGGTCGCGGACCACCTTGCTGATGCGGTAGGAGCCGTCGGTGCGGACGAAGAACTGGCGCAGGCGCTCGGGCGAGAGGTCGGCGGCGATGCTCTCCGGGTACAGGCCGTTGCGCGCCTGATCGATCGCCGTCTCGCTGACGTCGGTGGCGAAGATCTGGACCGTGATCGCGCTGAGGTCATCGCCGAGGAACTCGAGGAAGGCGATCGCCACCGAGTACGCCTCCTCGCCGGTCGAGCAGCCCGGCAGCCAGATCCGGATCGGCTGGCTGCCGCGGCGCTGCTGGATCAGCGACGGGAACACCTCGATGGCCAGGGCCTTGAACGACTCCGGGTCGCGGAAGAAGCGGGTGACGTGGATCAGCAGGTCCTGATAGAGGCGCGAGACCTCGTCCGGGTTCTCGCGCATGTAACGGATGTACTGCTCGACGCTGTCGAGCCGGTGCAGGACCATGCGTCGTTGCAAGCGGCGGCGGATCGTCGGCGACTTGTAATGGGTGAAGTCGACGCCGCTGGCGCTGCGCAGCATCGTGAAGATGCGGGCCATCTGCTCGGGGTGGACGACGAGCTCCTCGCTGCTCGTGCGCGCGGGCTGGCGGACGTAGGGGTGCTTGCCGAGGCGCTGCAGCTCCTCGGCGATGCGCGCGGGCGGGAGCACGAGGTCGACGGCCCCGCTGGCGATCGCGGCGCGCGGCATGGCATCGTGGGCGGCGCTCGCGGGCTCCTGGCTGATGGTGATGCCGCCGACGCCCTTGATCTCGCGCAGGCCGAGCGCACCGTCCGAGCCGACGCCCGAGAGCATCACCCCGATCGCGCAGCTCTCGACGTCGCGGGCGAGCGCGCCGAAGAACCCGTCGATCGGAGGGTGCTGCGCGGCCTGCACGGCCTCGCCCGGCCCGTTCGCCACCGGCCGCAGCGACCAGTCCTTCACCTCGAACCGGGACCCCGGCGCGAGCAGATAGACATGATCCGGCTCGATGCGCATCGGCGCGAGCACCTCGACGATCGGCATCGAGGTGTGCGGGCCCAGCTCGGCCACCAGCCTCGACCCCCCACCCGCGTCGACAGGGTTTGGTACGAACACGAGGGCCATGCCGAGGCCGGCCTGTAGCCCGCTCAAGAGCTCGACGAGCGCATCCTTCGCTCCGGCCCCGCCGCCGAGACCGACGACCGGGAAGCGCGGCGAAGGAGCCGAGGACGGCCAACGCTCCCCGGCCGTGCCGACCTCGTCCGCGCCGGCCTCGGAGGAGGATGCTTCGTCCGATGCCACGGATGAAACGGAGGAAGAAGCAGACGGCGGGGCAGAAGACGGCGGGGCAGAAGACGGCGGGGAGTGAGTCATTGCGGCTTGGCGGTCCTGATGGCCGGAGGCGCGGCGATCGACGTGGCCTCGGCAGGGTACAACTGCTCGAGCGCATCGGCGTCGGCCGGCTGCGGGGCGCTGATGATCCGCTGGTCGAGCACATTGCGGATCAGGGCCGCCCGACGGGTGTCCTCGTCGGCGTCACGGCGATAGCGACTGGCGAGCGGGCTGTAGCCCTTGTCCTCGGCGCGGTCGGCCATGCGGCGGCTCAGGGCGATGTGCTCCTCGAGCGCCCGCAAAGCGCTCCACATCGCCACCTCGAGGTTGGACTCCTGCTTGGCGGCCAGGACCTCGGCGGTGAAGGCGTGACCGACGTGACAGTGAAAGCGCAGCAGCTGGCCATGCTCCGCGAGCTCCCACAGCGCGCCGCCGCAGTCGGGGCAGGTGTAGCCGGAGGTCTTGCCGCTCGGGGTGTGGACCTGCAGGCTGTTGCCGACCTCGGCGGTATCGGGGACCTGTGGGTCCGCAGCATGCGGGTCCTCGACCTGCTCGCGCACGAAGTCGGCGAGCACGCCAGCCATCTCCGCGGTGCGCAGCACACGCCGAACCTCGACGTTTTGGATCGCGCTGAGCGGCATGCTGGGGATCAGGGCCTCCTCCGGGTCCTGGGCGAGGGCGATGCCCCCCGACTCGGCGATCTGAGCCAGGCCGTGGGTGCCGTCGTTGAGCGCACCCGAGAGCACGAGGCCGATCACACGCGGGCCGTAGCTGCGGGCCGCTGTGCGAAACAGCGGATCGACCGCCGGCCGAAAGCCGTTCTCTTTCGGGCCGCGGGTGACGCGCACAAAGCCGCGCTCGACCAGCAGATGATGATCGGGCGAAGCGACGTAGATCCGTCCGCGCTCGATACGCTCGCCATCACGGGCGAAGGCCACCGGCAGCGACCCGGCGCGGGCGAGGATCTGCGGCAGCACCCCCGGGTTGTCGGCGGAGGTGTGGATGACCACGAACAGCGCGGCGGGAAAGCCCCGCGGGAGGCCGCTCACCAGCTCACACAGGACCGCGAGGCCGCCGGCGGAGGCGCCGATGACGATCAGGTCTCGCGGCGCGGTGTAGGCTTTCGGCGACAATCGCAATTCCTGGGGGAACGAGGCTCGCACCTGCTGACGCGCCGCGCAAGCTGTGCCCGTCGATCATGAATGATGGGGCTCACCGGGAAATTCAAGCGGCCGACGCAGAACGACGATAGCCCCCCGGGAATTTTTTCATCCACTGCCACGCGCTGGCGACGATCACGTCGAGTTCGCCGAGACGGGGCTGCCAGCCGAGCTCGCTCTGGATCCTCGCCGAGCTTGCGACCAGCACGGCGGGGTCCCCTGCCCTGCGCGGCCCGATTCGCAGGGGAATTTCCCTGCCGGTGATCCGGCCGGCGGCCTCGATCACCTGACGCACGCTGTAGCCCGCGCCGCCGCAGCCGAGGTTGTAGATGCAGCTACGATCGGCGACGGCGCCGAGCGCGAGCACGTGCGCCTGGGCGAGGTCGACGACGTGGATGTAGTCGCGAATGCACGTCCCGTCGGGGGTCGGGTAATCGTCGCCGAACACGGTCACCTCGGGGCGCACGCCCGCTGCGGCCTGCAACACCAGCGGGATCAGGTGGGTCTCGGGGTCGTGGACCTCGCCGCAGCGCTCGCTGGCGCCGGCGGCGTTGAAGTAGCGCAGGCTCGCGGTGTGCAGCCCGAAGGCCCGCTCGTACCACGGCAGCGCGCGCTCGAAGGCCAGCTTGGTCTCGCCGTAGGGGTTGGTCGGTACGGTCGGGTCGGACTCCTCGATCGGCTGCTTCGCGGGCTCGCCGTAGACCGCGGCGGTCGACGAGAACACCAGGCGCTGCACGCCGCACTCGACCATCGCGGCGAGCAGGCTCAGGCCGGCGCCGACGTTGTTGTCGTAGTACTTGTCGGGTCGCTGCACCGACTCGCCGACCAGCGAGTCGGCGGCCATGTGTACGACGGCCTCGATGCGCTCGGCCTGCAAGGTGGCGCGCAGGGTGTCGCGGTCGCGCAGGTCGCCGCGGACCAGGGTGGCCGCGGGGTCGACCGCGGCGCTGTGACCCTTGCTGAGGTTGTCGTAGACGACGACCTGGTGGCCGCCGCGCACCAGCTCCTCGACGACGACGCTACCGATGTAACCGGCTCCCCCGGTGACGAGCACTCGCATCCTTCACCTCGCGTGCGGCGCGGGGCCGCGGTTGTTGATGATCGATGATCACGCCGACAGCGGCCGCAAGATCCGCTCGGGGCGGGCGCACGCGCTGCGGGTGCCGCGGCGGGTCGGTGGGTAGAGCAGGCGTTCGGGGCGGCGCCACCAGCCGGGGCCGGCGAGCGCGGGGTGGCCCGGCTCGTCGCCGTTCGCGAGCGCACGGATGAGCTCGCAGAGGGCGGTCGAGCGCGGCGGTTCACTGCGAACGTCGAAGGCGCCGGGCTCGTAGCGGCCCTCGGCGCGGGTGACCAGGCAGTGCCAGTCGAAGGCCCCGAGCAGCGACCAGGCGGTGACCGCGGAGATCGGCGCGCCGGCGAGGTGGCAGCGCTGGGCGGCGTCCCACACCTCCTTGAGCCAGCGCAGCTGTTCGTCCTCGCTGCAGCCGAGGTGGACCTCGGTGACCGCGAAGGGGCGATGGTAGCGCTGCCCGACCTGGGTGAGCAGCTCGTGGGGCTCGACGCCGCCCTCTTCGCAGACGCGCACGGCCTCGACGTCGACGTAGGCGTGGCGGCCGTTGCCGCCGATCATGGCCGCGGGGTAGTGCTCGAGGCGGTCGTCGAGGAAGCGCACGCTGGTGACGTAGTGATTGACGCCGAGCAGGTCGGGCGCGGGCTCGTCGCGCAGCTCGTCGAGCGCGCGCGGCGAGACGCCCGTGCGCACGAGGTAGCGGTGCAGCGGGTGCTCGCGGTCGACGGCGCCGCACAGCAGGTCGAAGGACAGCCAGCGGCGCTCGTTCTCGAAGTCGGCCTGGTAGGCGAGCTGGGGGCCGCTGAGGGTCATGCCGAGGTCCTCGGTGACGACCAGGCGCGCGGCGGGATTGACGGCCCGGATCGCGCGCATCGCCAGCTGGGTGGCGCGGCACTGGTGGACCAGCGCGGCGAAGAAGGCCTGCTCGTCGCTGCGGTGCGGGTACCAGTGGCCGTACAGGCCGCTGAAGCGGGCGGTGGTCAGCGGCTCGTTGACGGGGGTGTAGCGGTTCACCCAGGGATAACGGGCCGCGACCGCGCCGGCGTAGGCGGCGAGGCGGGCCGGGAACTCGGGGTCGAGCAGGTCGGTGTCGGCGGGCCCGCTGCCGTGGTGCACGAGGCCGACGATCGGGTCGATGCCGAGGGCCTGGAGGCGCGCCAGGCGGGCGTCCGACCACGACCAGTCGATGGTCTCCAGCCCGCGCGGCGCGATGCGCTCCCACAGCAGCGGATAACGCAGGGTCCTCAGCCCGAGCCCGGCGAGCAGGTCGAGATCGTCGATGCGACGGTCATGGCCGCTGCGCTCGAGCTGACACAGGTACTGGTCGCCGACGCGGTTGTAGGTGCACTCGATGCCGCCCCACAGCTCAAGAGGAGACCGAGGCGCGCGAGGGAGGGGTGGAGGTGGCGGCGTTGACGGTGGTCTGGTCGCGTCCATGGGGCCTCTCGGTCGCAGCGCCGGCGCGCTTCAGGTGATGGACACCGCTCAGCTTGGTGTAAAGGGTCAGCGCCTGGGCGGTGACCTGGTCCATGTTGTAGTAGCGGTAGGTCGCGAGGCGGCCGGCGAAGTGGACGTGCGGGGTCGCGTCGGCGAGCGCCTTGTAGCGCTGGTAGAGGGCGACGTTCTCGGCCCGCGGCACCGGGTAGTAGGGGTCGCCCTCGGCGCAGGGGAACTCGTAGACCACGCTGGTCTTGCTGTGCTCCTGGCCGGTGAGGTACTTGAACTCGGTGACGCGGGTGTAGGCGTGCTCGTTGGGGTAGTTGACGACGGGCGCCTGCTGAAACTGGGGGCGGTCGTGGGTCTCGTGCTTGAACTGCAGCGAGCGGTAGGGGAGCTTGCCGTGGCGATAGTCGAAGAACTCGTCGACCGGTCCGGTGTAGATCATCTCGCGGAAGGGGATGAGCTCGCGGATCTCGCGGTAGTCGGTGTTGGTCATCACCTTGATGTTCGGATGGTCGAGCATGCGCTCGAACATGCGGGTGTAGCCGTGCAGCGGCATCGCCTGGTAGGTGTCGGTGAAGTAGCGGTCGTCGCGGTTGCTGCGGATCGGCACCCGCGCGGTCACCGAGGCGTCGAGCTCCGAGGGGTCGAGGCCCCACTGCTTGCGGGTGTAGTTCTTGAAGAACTTCTCGTAGAGGTCGCGGCCGACCTTGCTGACGATCACGTCCTCGGAGGTCTTGATCGGCTCGACCGGGGTCGCCATCGACGCGAAGAACTGATCGACCTGCATCGCCGTCAGGTTGAGCCCGTAGAGCCGATTGACGGTGTCGAGGTTGATCGGCATCGGCAGCTGCAGGCCGTCGACGCTGGCGAGCACGCGGTGCTCATAGGGCCGCCACTCGGTGAAGCGGCCCAGGTACTCGAAGACCTCGCGCGAGTTGGTGTGGAAGATGTGCGGGCCGTACTTGTGGATCAGGATCCCGGCCTCGTTGTAGTGGTCGTAGGCGTTGCCGCCGACGTGGGGCCGCTTGTCGACGATCAGCACCTTGCACGCGGAGCCGCGGGCGAGCCGCTCCGCGAGCACACTGCCGGCGAAGCCGGCCCCGACGATCAGATAATCGAACATGACGGTTCCTTTGCGGTGAACGTGAGGGGGGATCAGACGGACGCCGTGGCGCGCGCCGACCCGGCGCGCACGCCCGGTCCGCGGATCACCGCGGCGATCAACCGCTGCATGCGCTCCCAGGTCGTGTCCCAGGAGTTTCCGGCCAGAAATGCGTCGACCTCGGCGAGCCAGCGAGCCCGGTCCCCGCGCCCCAGCTCGCCGGCGATCGCGGCGACGAACTCGTCGACGCTGTCGGCGATCGCCACCAGGCCGAGGTCGCCGTACGGTCGCACGACGTCGCGGATCGAGGTCGAGACCACCGGCTTGCCGGCGGCGAGGTACTCGGGGGTCTTGGTCGGGCTGATGAAGCGCGTCGAGTCGTTGTGGGCGAAGGGCATCAAGGCGACGTCCCAGCCGGCGATGTAAGCCGGCAGGTCCTGGTAGGCCTTGCCGCCGAGGTAGTGGATGTTGGCGCGCCGGGGCAGGCGCGCGGGGTCGATCTTGACGACCGGGCCGACCATGACGATGTGCCAGTCGGGGCGCGCGTCGGCGATGCCGGCGATCAGCTCGAGGTCCATGCGCTCGTCGATCACGCCGAAGTAACCGAGCCGCGGCGACGGGATGTCGGCCTGGTCCGTCGGCTCGGCCTCCGGCAGCGCTGCACCCGACTCGCCGGCGCCGCGGGCGCTTTCAAAGTGTGGCGCGTCGATGCTGCTCGGGAAGGCGTGCACGCTCGCGTGCTGCATGCGCTTGGCCTCCCACAGGCTCTGGCCGCCGGTGAACACCAGGTCCGCGCGGGTGAACAGCTCCTGCTCGCGCTCACGCAGCAGCGGCGAGGCCCCGACGAAGCCCGAGAGCTCGTCCATGCAGTCGTAGATGATCGCCGCCGGCCGCAGGTGCCGCGTGAAGCCCAGCGGCATCGGCGAGTAGTACCAGGCGACGAAGTGATTGAGCTGCTGCTCGACGAGCAGGCGGTCGAGCAGCTCGCGCTGCAGCCGCTCCGCCTCGGTGTGCGAGAGTCCGGCCGGCAGCTGCGGCGCGCAGACCCAGACGTTCGGCTCGCGCGGCGAGACGTCGAGGCGCGCGGCGAACTCGCGGTCGTCGTGCACGACCGGCTCCTCGCAGAAGAACACCCGACGGACCCGGGCGCAGCGGCTGAGCAGGTGCTGCGGCCGCTGGTAGACGAAGTCCCAGCGCAGGTGCGAGAGCACCACCAGGTCGAGCGTGGCGGGCAAGTTGTGGCGTTCGATGTGGTCCATGCGATTGCTTTCGCCGCGGCATCACCCGCCGATCAGGGCCAGGTGTGCGGCTCGAAGTCGTCTATGGAACCGATGTTTTAGGCGCGCAACTGCGCCGCGCGATTTTCGCTCGATGCGCATGCAAGGACGGTGCGGGCCAGAATCCGACGCTTTATCGCGTAGCACGCGCTCACCTGCGCGTCCTCGCGGGCGCGCAGGGGTGTTACGAGTCTTTGGAGGCGGGGGCGCCGCTGCGGGGGGCGCTGCGGACCGCTGCGCTCAACCCGGCGACGGGCACGCGGCCATGGTCGTCAGGCCGCCGTTGTTGTCCTCCTGACACTCGAGGACCTCACCGTCACCCTTGCTGGCGAGGTCGACCTCGACGAAGTAGTCCTGGGTCTGCTCGGCGGGCGGGGCCGCGACCAGCAGCGTGACCTTCGTGGAGGCGCCGGGCAGCAGCGCCTTCATTGTGACACCGGAGCCGAGCAAGGTGCCGGTCGCGTCGATGCCCGCGTAGAAGTCGACGGCGATGCCGGCCGGGACCCCGAGCGCGCCCTCGTTACGGACGGTGGCGATCAGCGCGAGCTCGGCGGGGCACTTGTCGAGGGCGATCGAGAGCTGCACGGTGAGGTCGGGGGCGTTGAAGACCCCGGCGCCCTGGACGTTCTGGCGGTAGTTGTTGAGCTCGAGGTTCTTCCAGTTGTTGATCTCGCTGGCGGGCACGTTGCCGGCCGAGGTCGCGTTGCTGACGTGGTAGGTGTGCTGGGTCCAGACCCGGCGCGTCGGCACCCACTGGTCGTCGGGGTCGCCGTACAGGAACACGCCCTTGCGCTGCATGTAGCCGGGCGCGTTGCAGCTGCCGACCGAGTTGGCGACCATCAGGATCTCCGAGTTGCCGTCGGCGTCGGCGTCGACGACCAGCGGATACTCGTGGATCGTCGAGCTCGAGTTGGGGATCTGCAGCAGGACCTGGCCGGTGCTGCCGGAGTACACGCGGGCGTAACACTCGTCGTTGTAGGTGACCTCGGCCGCGCCGTCGCCCTGGAAGTCGAAGACCGAGGAGCCGGTGACGTTGGAGGACTGGTCCTGCGTGACCGCGGACCAGCGGCGATAGATCGCGCCGGCCTTGGGGACCGCGTCGTTCATCGGCTTGACGATCTGCTCGTCGGCGCGGTTGAGGTCGAAGACGGTGTAGGCAGTGGAGGCCGCGATCGCCAGCTCCGGGCGACCGTCACCGTCGAAGTCGGCGATCGTCGGCGGGCCGCCGAGTCCACCGCCGGGGATCGCCAGCGGCTTGGTGCGCAGGGTCGCGTCCACGTTGCACATGACGCCGGTCGGGTCGACGCCGCACCACAGCTTGCCGGTCGCGCCGTCGAGCACGCGCACCAGGCCGGAGGCGGCCAGCACGACCTCGGGGGTGCCGTTTTGGTCGAGGTCGGCGATCGCCGGCCAGCCATCGGTGCCGTCGAGGTTGTTCCACCGCTCGGTGACCTTGACGGTCGGCGGGTTGCCGGGGGTCCACTCGACCTTCCAGGCCTGCTTGCCGGTGATGATGTCCGGGACGCCGTCGTCGTCGAGGTCGGCGACCGCCGAGATGCCGCCGGGGTAGCCCGCAGGTGAGCCGATGATCCCGCCGTTGCCGCCCTGGTTCCACACCATCACGCCGTCGTGGTCGATGAGGGTCGCGCCGACCACGACCTCGGCTTGCGGGTCGTCGTCGAAGTTGGCCAGGGTCACCGCGCCGTTGACCACCGCGGTGGTCGCTGCGGCGTTGTTGGCGAGGTGCGAGGTCCACAGCAGCACGCCCTGGCCGTCGATCGCGTGGATCGGGCTCTTGCCGTTGATCTCGCGCCCGACGTAGACGATGTCGGGCAGGCCGTCGCCGCTGACGTCGCCGACCGCGAGGGTGGTGCGACCGTGCGAGCCGAAGGTCTTGTTGGCGGGCAGGTGCTCGACGTGGAACTTCTCGAGCCCGGTCTTGCCGTCGAGCACGAAGATCGCGCCGACCGTGAAGTCGTTGACCTTGTACTTGGTGGTGTTGACCACGACCTCCGGGACGCCGTCACCGTCGAGGTCCGCGACCGCCGGGCTCGAGATGACCTCGAAGTCGATCCACGACCACTCGGGCACCGCGTTGATGGCGTCGAAGTCGGGGATGTACTCGCACATCAGCGGGTCCGGCTGCGGCAGGCACTTTTGCAGGGTCTGCTCGCAGTACTCGCCGGGGTTGCAGTCGTAGGAGTCGAGGCAGTCGAGGCCCGGCAACACGCACTGGTCGCCCGAACAGACCGTGCCGGCGTCGCAGCAGGTCTCGAGCTTCGGGCCGCAGCGGATCTCGCTGGCACACTCGGGCAGGCAGGCGTCGTCGATGCACTCGTTGCCCGCCGGACAGCAGACGGCGACCTGCCCGCACAGGGTGCCGCCCTCGCACAGGTCGGGGCCACCGGTGGTGCTGTCGCCGGAGCTCGCTGTGCCGCCGCTGGTCCCGGTCGCCGACACACCGACGGTCTCGCCGGTGCTGGTCGTGCCGGGGTCGATGGTGCCGACGGTGCTGGTGCCGGTGAGGGTCTCGAGGGTGCCGCCCGAGGTGGTCTCGGCGGTGGTCGTCGCGGTGGTGGTCGGCAGATCGGCGGTGGTCTGGCCGGCGCCGCTGGAGCCCTGGGTGCCGCTGGCGCTGCCCTCGGAGGCGCTGCCCGTGCCGTCGTCGCTGCAGCCGGCGAGCGTGGTCGCGAGCAATATCCATCCACCAAACCAACCAGGTCGAACTTTATCCATGACGGCGATGGGACCACGAGCGCCGCCGCGGATCAAGGGCGACGACTCAAAGTGACAGCGAGGGCCGAGCGCCGAGCGCGAGCACCAGCGTGACGACGAAGACCACGAACTATAACAGCGCGAGCGCGACCACCCCGCGGGTCGCGCGACGCTGGCGCGCCGCGGTAGAGCGCCGGATCCCGGGCCCTCAATTGGGCCAGCAACGCGGCGAGATCAACCACCGACCGGGTCGCGACCGAACAGACGCCGGACCCCGAAGTACAGCAGCAGGCCGACGGGCCCGAACATCAGCGTCAGGCCCAGGCACGGGAGCAGCAAGAGGTGCGGGACACCGCGGCGCTGAGCGTCACGCAGCTCCCAGCCGCCGATGAACAGGTCGAAGGCGAGGTAGTGCACCCAGCCGAGCAGGACCATCGCCGGATCGCTGAACAGCTTGACGATGTCGGGCAACGAGGAGAAGCCGCCACCGGCGCTCCCGTAGTACCTGAGCAGCAGCGCGCTGTAGAGCGCCGCGAGCACCAGGCTCATCGCACCGGAGACCACCGCGGCGTGGGTGAAGCGCCAGCGCGGCGCGAAGGCCAGCAGCAGCCAGCCGAGCAGCGCGAAGCCGTTGGCGACGGTGAAGATCAGGTCCAGCGACATACGGGCAGGCTAGCGCGACGCCGCGGGCGACGAAAGCCCGGGCCGCCGTCGGTGTCCGCGCCTGACGGGTCGGCGACGCCGAGGGGAGCGACGCCCCGGACAGCCGGCGGCTGCGAGTGGCGAGTCAGCGACGGGTCAGGCAGGTCAGCGACGGGTCAGGCAGGTCAGCGACGGCAGCGAGGCAGGTCAGCGACGGCGGCGAGGCAGGTCAGCGACGGCGGCGAGGCAGTCCGAGGATGCCGGCGAGCAGCACGACGAGCGCGCCGGGCATCTCGGTCGGCTCGACGCTGCAGCCCTTCTTGGTCGCGCCGGGTCCGCTCTCGACGGGGGGTGGGCCCTCGGCGCTGCCGAAGTAGGGCTCGCTGCTGCCGCCGCCTTCACCGAGGCCGGCCCGGCGGCTGGTGGTGGCGCCGTCGGTGTCGTCGCTCCGAGCGGGCGCGCTGCCGCCATCGTCACTGCCGCCGCTGCTGCCGCTGTTGCCGCTACCGCTGCTGCCGCTGCCGCCGTTGTTGGTCGTGCGAGCGCTGCGCTTGTTCTCCTCGTACTCGCGCCACTTCGCCGGGTACGGCGGGATCTCTTTGGGGCGCGCGCGGGCGCTGGCGGCCCGCTTCCAGGCGCCGGCGGAGGGGAAGTTCGCGCCGGTCGGCGGCTGGAAGCTGATGACATAGAGGGCGCGACGGTTCTTCTCCTCGTCGACGTTGTCGCCGGTCTGGATCTTGAGGCCCTTCTCGCCCATGCCCGTGAAGTAGATCTCCGACCACACGCCCTTGCTGTGGAAGTACTCGGCGATCGCCTTGGCGCGCTGCTCCGCGAGCTTCTGGTTCTCGCCCGGCTTGCCGACCGTATCGGTGTGGCCGCTGATGAACAGCTTGGGGATGTACGCGTTGCCGGACAGCGCGTTGCCGACCGCCGCCTTGGCGTTCTCCACCGCGGCGAGCTTGTTCATCGCCACCGCGGCGGCCTCGTCGAGCAGCGGCGACGCCTCGCCCTTGATGATCGCCTTGCCGCTGTCGAAGACGATCTCGGTGTGCGGGATCTCGATCGCCATCGGCGCGAGGATGTGGTCGGCGAACTGGCCCTGCGCGCCCTCGAAGTGGGCCTTCACCAGGAACACCTCGTCGCCCTTGTCCCACTTGAGGGTGAAGCGCTCGCCGGCCTTGAACTGCCCGCCGCCGGCCTCATCGGTGTGGAACACGTCGCCGTCGGTGTTGTAGACCTCGAACTTGTAGCTGGCGACGTCGAAGCTGGCGCTGTAGATGGCCTGGTGCTTGAAGACCAGGTCCTCGGCGGTGGAGAGCGCGGTGATCTTGCCGACCTCGCCGGTGGCCGCCTTGCCGCTCGCGCGCACGACCTCGAAGTCGACCTGAGCCTCCGCCGAGCCGGAGATGATCTTCACGTCGTAGGCGGCGGTCGGCGAGTTCTGCACCCACACGATCTTGTGCTGCTTGCCGGCCTTGAGCGGCGGCAGCTGCTTTTTGATGGTCTGGCGGTCGCCGACGATGGTGACCTCCATCGCGGGCAAGTTCTCGTTGGCGACCAGGATGAGGTGGGCCTCGCCCTTCTCGTCGGTCTGACGCGAGAACTCGTAGTTGAAGGGACCGTCGAAGAGGAGCGCGAGCAGGGCGCCCGCGAGGCTCGGCAGCAGTGGCATGGCGATCTCCGTGCAGGGGCGCGGCTCACACGGCCGGCCTGCGCCGCGCACGATATCACACCCGCAGCGTCCGCGAGCGGCTCAGGGGTGCTGCACCTCGACCACTGTGCCGATCCCGCCGCGGACATAGAAATCGCCCTCGACGGTCATGCGCAGCGGATCGACGACGGCGACCAGGTCGTCGAGGATCTGGTTGGTGACCGCCTCGTGGAAGGCCCCCTTGTCGCGGTAAGACCACAGGTAGAGCTTGAGGCTCTTGAGCTCCACGCAGCGCGCCGCGGGGGTGTAGCGGATGCGGATGGTCGCGAAGTCGGGCTGGCCGGTCTTGGGGCACAGACAGGTGAATTCGGGGCACTCGAAGCGGATCTCGTAGTTCCGGCCGGGCCGGGGGTTGACGAAGCTCTCGAGGATCGCCGGGGTCCTTTGCGGGTCAGACACGCGCGGACGCTGCCACGAGCCCGGCGCGCCTGCAACCGCCTGCACGGTGAGCGCGGCGCGAGAAACCCCGTATTGGCCGCTGCGTGCCGGGTCAGGGGGGCCCAGGCCACGCGCTTGACAGGCCCGCGCCGCCCGCGTTACCCCCGGGCGTGCTCGCCTCGCTCACGCGCGCGTGGATCGGCCTCGGTCTGCTGGGCCTGGGCCTGGATCTGGCCGCCTGCAGCAG